>JAEHCY010000015.1 GCA_016880695.1 Chromatiaceae bacterium
TGCCCACCCTCGCTGAACATGCTCACTGTCAATGCCCTGGTGGCCGCCGACGGCGTGCTGATCCCGATCCAGTGCGAGTACTATGCCCTGGAGGGGCTTTCCGCCCTGCTCAGCACCGTCGAGCAGATTCAAGCGAACCGTAACCCCGCCCTGCAGGTCGAAGGAATCCTGCGCACCATGCATGACCCACGCAACAACCTGGCCAATGAGGTGTCCACCCAGTTGATCATCCACTTCAACGACCAGGTTTATCGCACCATCATCCCCCGCAACGTGCGGCTTGCCGAGGCGCCCAGCCACGGTCTGCCCGCGATGCTCTACGACAAGACCTCGAGCGGTGCCATTGCCTACCTCGCCCTCGCGAGCGAGGTGCTGCGTCGGCAGGCGAGGCGGCGGGCCGCCTGAGGCGGGCCGGGGAGCACCTCTTATGGTCACCAAAAAACGCGGTCTTGGACGTGGTCTCGATGCCCTGCTTGGCGGGCTGCGCGAGGAATCCGAGCTCGAAGAGGAGCCGGCGGCGGAACCGGCCCACCAGGTCCCCGCCAAGCTGCCGATTGACCTCATCCGGCGGGGGCGGTATCAGCCGCGGCGGGACTTCGATAGCGAGCGACTGCGCGAGCTGGCCGACTCCATCGCGGCCCAGGGGGTGATCCAGCCCATCGTCGTACGCCCGGTGGATGATGGGCATTACGAGATCATCGCCGGCGAACGTCGCTGGCGGGCGGCACAGCTCGCCGGGTTGAGCGATATCCCGGTGGTGGTCAAGGAGGCCACCGAGCAGGAGGCGATGGCCATCGGCCTGATCGAGAATATCCAGCGCCATGACCTCAACCCGCTGGAGGAGGCTGGCGCGCTGCATCGACTGCTCGGCGAGTTCGGCCTTACCCACCAGCAGGTGGCCCAAGCGGTGGGAAAATCGCGGGTGACCATCACGAATCTGCTTCGCCTGCTGGAGCTCGCCGCGGATACCAAGGGGCTGCTAGAGGCCGGGAGCCTGGAGATGGGGCACGCCCGGGCCCTGCTCGGGCTCAAGGGTGGCGCTCAGAGCGATGCGGCCCGTCAGGTCGTCTCCCGAGGACTCTCGGTGCGCGAGACCGAACGGCTGGTGCGCCGTCTTCAGCAGCGGGAGGATGCGGCCACGCCACCGCGCGAGGCACTCCCGCGGCAGGACCCGGACGTGCGTCGCCTGCAGGAGGATCTCTCGGAGCGTCTGGGGGCGCGGGTCGAGATCCAGTCTTCTCCGAAAGGCGGGGGTAAGCTATTAATTTCTTACGGAAACCTCGACGAGCTCGACGGCATTCTGGCGCACATAAAATAAACTGTCGCGTCGCGGGCGAGATTGCGTTATCTTGTATTTGTGCGCTGCACAATTGGCCCCTGAGCACCCTTTTGACCGCATACCGCCATCGTGTTTATACTTCGCCCCCGTCAAGGGAGAGAGGTCGTCCCGAAGGCAGGCAGCGGTCAGGCGCTCGACGACAATCCGGCTGTTGGCCTGCTCTCGCGGCAGGTTATCGCAGCGCTGGTGATAGCGGGTCTCGGCCTGCTGATAAGCAAGACCGTCGCGGTGTCGGCGATCCTTGGGGGCGGCATCGCAACGCTTTCGAATGCGGTCTTCGCTTACTGGCTTTTTAAGCGCTATCGCGCCGACCAACTCCAGGCCCTAGTGGCCCGGTTCTACGGCGCGGAGGTCGCGAAGATCGGTTTGGCTTTGGGGCTATTTTCGTTAGCCTTTGTATACGTGAAACCGCTCAACCTGCCGGCCCTTTTCGGCGCTTATTTGGTCGTGCAGGTGGTGCCCGTGTTGCTGACGCCTCGCTCAGGCGCGGTTCGATGATCGGAGAGTAGACCGATGGCCTCTTCTGAGACCCTGACATCCGCCGAATACATCAAGCACCACCTGACCAACCTCACCTTTGGTCGGCTCCATGACGGCACCCTCGGGTTCGCGCACAACTCCGAGGAGGCAGCCAAGATGGGGTTCTGGGCGATCAACGTTGACACCCTGTTCTTTTCGCTGCTGTTGGGCGGGATCTTTCTGTACCTGTTCCACAAGGTGGCGAAGGCGGCAACGGCTGGCGTACCCAGCGGTGCGCAGAACTTCGTGGAGTCGCTAGTCGGTTTCGTGCAAGACAACGTTCGCAGCACCGCCTGCGAGCGAAACCCGATGGTCGCGCCCCTCGCGCTCAGCGTTTTCGTCTGGGTCTTCCTCATGAACCTGATGGACCTGCTCCCGGTGGACCTGGTTCCCTGGCTGGGCGGGCTGTTGGGTATCCACTTCCTCAAGATCGTGCCCACCACCGATCCCAATGCCACCTTTGGCATGTCGTTGATGGTTTTCGGGCTCATCATCTACTACAGCCTCAAGGTCAAGGGGGTCGGCGGATTCCTCGGCGAGCTCACGCTACAGCCCTTCGGTAAATTCGGTATGCCCGCCAATCTGCTACTCGAAGGTATCAACCTACTCGCCAAGCCGGTTTCTCTCGCGCTGCGTCTTTTTGGTAACCTCTACGCTGGCGAGATGATCTTCATCCTGATCGCGCTCATGTATGGCGGCGGGTTGGTCCTTGCGGCGACAGCCAGCGCACTTCAATTCGTCTGGGCGCTGTTCCATGTCCTGATCATCACGCTGCAGGCCTTCATCTTCATGGTGCTGACCATCGTTTACCTGGACATGGCGCACCAGGAGCATCACTGATCGAGCATCTTGTCTAGTCATCGAAAACAGGGGGAAATTCATGGAACTCGCAACAGCTCTTATTTACGTGGCAGCCGGTCTGATGTTGGGGTTCGGCGCCTTGGGCGCTGGTATCGGCATCGGTGTGCTGGGCGGTCATTTTCTCGATGGTGCGGCCCGCCAGCCGGAGCTGGTCCCCATGCTCCGCACACAGTTTTTCATCGTCATGGGTCTGACCGACGCCATGCCGGTTATCTCGATCGCCATGGGTCTGTTCTTGATGTTCGCCAAGGTCTAACGGCCGCGGCTGCGCCCGTTTTTCCCAATCTCGTTCGCAACGAGGTATAAGGATGAATATCAATCTGACTCTGTTCGGCCAGATGATCTCCTTCGCGGTGTTCGTTTGGTTCACCATGAAGTTTATCTGGCCGCCGATCGTCAAGGCGCTGGAGGAGCGCAAGGCGAAGATCGCGGAGGGACTGGCGGCAGCGGAGCGCGGGCATCACGAACAGGAGATCGGACAGAAGCGCGCGAAGGAGATCATGCGCCAGGCCAAGGCGGAGGCGGCGGACTTTGTCTCCCAGGCGCAGAAGCGTGCCGCAGAGATCATCGACGAGGCCCGGCAGGATGCTCGTGCGGAGGGGGACCGGCTGGTGACAGCGGCCCGCGCTGAGATCGACCACGAACGCAACAAGGTGCGCGAGGAGCTGCGCGAGCGGGTTGCGGAGCTGGCGGTGGCTGCGGCGGAAAAGATTCTCCAGAGAGAGATCAAGGCGGAGGATCACCGGGTCTTGCTCGATACCTTCGCCAAGCAGATCTGAGGAGCCACCCATGGCGGCGGACAACATCACCCTAGCTCGACCTTATGCGGAGGCGGTGTTTCGGCGGGCCCAGGAAACCGGGCAGACGGAGCAATGGTCGGCGATGCTCCGGCTGTTGGCGTCGATTATGGAGCAGGATGAGGCCAAGGCCCTCGCCGATCACCCGATGCTGTCGGCGGAGACGCTGCAATCGGTTTTTCTGGAGGTGATGGGCAACCAGTTAACGGCGGAAGGCAAGAACCTGGTCCGTGTGCTGGTGGAGAACAAGCGCCTAGCGGTTCTGCCGGAGATCCATAGCCTCTTCGAGGTCCTCAGGAAAGAGGCCGAAGGCCAGATCCAAGTCAGCGTCCGTACCGCCTTCCCGCTCTCGGAGAGCGAGAAAAGCGGGTTGTCCGAAGTGCTGGGGAGGCACCTCGGCAAGCGTGTCGAGTTGGCCGTGGCGGAGGATACCACACTCATTGGCGGCGTTGAGGTACGTGCCGGCGACCTGGTGATCGACGGATCGGTTCGCGGCAAACTCAACCGATTGACCAGCGAATTGCAATTCTGAACGGGAAGCTAACATGCAACTCAACCCTTCCGAAATCAGCGATCTGATCAAACAGAAGATCGAGCGGCTCGAGCTGAAGACCGAGGCCCATACCGAGGGTACGATCATCAGCCTGACCGACGGCATCGTGCGCATCCATGGTCTGGGCGGCGCCATGTCGTACGAGATGCTGGAGTTTCCCGGCAACACCTTCGGCCTCGCCCTGAACCTTGAGCGCGATTCTGTGGGCGCCGTGGTGCTGGGTGAGTACACGCACCTCTCGGAGGGTGACTGGGTACGCTGCACCGGGCGGGTGCTGCAGGTACCCGTGGGTCCAGCACTGCTCGGCCGAGTGGTGAACTCCCTTGGCGAGCCAATCGACGGCAAGGGGCCGATCGAGGCCACAGAGACCTCGCCCATCGAAAAGGTGGCGCCCGGGGTTATCAGCCGCAAGTCCGTGGATCAGCCGGTGCAGACGGGTCTCAAGGCCATCGACTCCATGGTGCCGGTGGGCCGCGGCCAGCGCGAGCTGATCATCGGCGACCGCCAGACTGGTAAGACCGCCCTTGCCGTCGACACGATCATCAATCAAAAGGGAACGGGCATTAAGTGTATCTACGTCGCGATCGGACAGAAGAACTCGTCCATCGCCGGGTTGGTGCGCAAGCTCGAAGAGCACGGGGCCATGGAGCACACCATTGTCGTAGCGGCCGCTGCCGCGACGTCGGCGGCAATGCAGTATATCGCCCCCTACGCCGGGTGCTCGATGGGCGAGTACTTCCGCGACCGCGGTGAAGACGCCCTTATCATCTACGACGACCTCACCAAACAGGCCTGGGCCTATCGCCAGGTTTGGCTGCTGCTGCGTCGGCCCCCGGGGCGCGAGGCGTATCCGGGCGATGTGTTCTATCTCCATTCCCGGCTCCTCGAGCGCGCGGCGCGCATCAGTGCCGCCTACGTCGAAGAGCTCACCAGCGGCGCGGTGAAGGATAAGACCGGCTCGCTGACGGCGCTGCCGATCATCGAAACCCAGGCCGGCGACGTCTCGGCGTTCGTCCCCACCAACGTGATCTCCATCACCGACGGGCAGATCTTCCTTGAGACCGATCTGTTCAACGCTGGCATTCGCCCCGCCATCAACGCCGGCTTGTCGGTGTCCCGCGTGGGTGGTGCGGCCCAGACCAAGGTGATCAAGAAGCTCGGCGGTGGCATTCGGCTCGCCCTCGCTCAGTACCGCGAGCTTGCTGCCTTCTCCCAGTTCGCTTCCGATCTCGACGAGGCGACCCGCAAGCAGCTTGAGCGCGGTCAGCGGGTAACCGAGTTGATGAAGCAGCCCCAGTACAGCCCCATGAGCGTGGGTCAGATGGCGGTATCGCTGTTCGCCGCCAACCAGGGATATCTCGATGATGTGGACGTCAAGAAGGTGGTGGATTTCGAGGCGGCGCTACAGACCTACCTCAAGGGGGAGCGTTCGGAGCTGATCCAGAAGATCGACACCACCGGAGACTATAACGACGAGATTGAACAGGCGCTGCACGAGGCGATCAAGAGCTTCAAGGCCTCCCATACCTGGTGATTCCAACGGCTGCAGGCTGAGAGGAAGGAACAGAGATGCCCGGCGCAAAAGAGATCCGCACCAAGATCGCCAGCATCAAGAGCACGCAGAAGATCACGCGTGCCATGCAAATGGTGGCTGCCTCGAAGATGCGCAAGGCACAGGACCGCATGAGCGCTACGCGCCCTTACGCGGTCAAGATGCTTAGCGTGATTTCCCACCTCTTTTACTCGTCGCCAGAGTATCGCCACAGCTTTATGGCCGCTAAGCGGGAACGAAAGCGCGTCGGCTATATCGTGGTCTCATCCGATCGCGGGCTGTGCGGGGGTCTCAACAACAACCTTTTTCGCCTTCTAATCCGAGAGGTTAAGGCCAGCCGGCAGGCTGGCGAGCAGGCAGAGTTCTGCACCATCGGGTCCAAGGCGCTCGGGTTCTTCCGCCGTTTCGGCGGCAGGGTGCTGGCACAGGCAACGCATCTGGGCGATGCGGCCCATATCGAGGACCTCATCGGTACCGTCAAGGTCATGCTCGATGCTTATGAGGCGGGCGAGATCGATGCTATCTGCATCGCCTACAACGAGTTCGTCAACACCATGACGCAGCGGCCGACGATCAAGCAGCTTGTGCCGATCGTTGGCGAGGCGATGGACGAGGGGATGAGCCGGCAGCGGTGGGACTACATCTACGAGCCCGAGGCAAGGGTAGTGCTCGATGCGCTGCTCAGCCGCTACATCGAGTCCCTGGTGTACCAGGCCGTGGTGGAAAACGGCGCCTGTGAGCAGTCGGCGCGAATGGTGGCCATGAAGGCCGCCACCGACAACGCGGGCGGGCTCATCGATGAGCTGCAACTGGTCTACAACAAGGCTCGACAGGCCGCCATCACCCAAGAGATCTCCGAGATCGTGGGCGGCGCCGCGGCGGTTTGACGAACAGAATTGACGATTACAGAGGATCCGCACATGAGTTCCGGCAAAGTCGTTCAAATCATTGGCGCAGTGGTCGACGTGCAGTTTCCCAAGGCGGAAATGCCCAAGGTTTACGAGGCCTTGAGGATTGAATCGGCAGGCATCACCCTAGAGGTGCAGCAGCAGCTCGGCGACGGTATTGCGCGGACGATTGCCATGGGCTCCACCGACGGCCTGAGTCGGGGCTTGGACGTGACTGCCACCGGTGCCGAAATCTCGGTGCCGGTGGGCATTCCTACCCTCGGGCGTATCATGAACGTCCTCGGGGAGCCAGTGGATGACAAAGGCCCGGTAGAAACCTCCGCGCGTTGGCCTATCCACCGCCCACCGCCCAGCTACGAAGAGCAGGCCGCCTCCACCCAGATCCTTGAAACCGGCATCAAGGTCATCGACCTCATCATGCCCATCGCCAAGGGCGGTAAGATCGGGTTGTTCGGCGGGGCGGGCGTGGGTAAAACCGTAACGTTGATGGAGTTAATCAATAACATCGCGGTTCAGCAGCAAGGCCTGTCGGTTTTTGCCGGTGTTGGCGAGCGCACCCGCGAGGGCAACGACTTCTACCACGAAATGAAAGAGGCGGGGGTTCTGGATAAAGTTGCCATGGTCTACGGACAGATGAATGAGCCCCCGGGCAACCGTCTTAGGGTGGCCCTCTCGGGCCTTACCATGGCCGAATTTTTCCGCGAGGACGGCCGCGACGTGCTGATGTTCATCGACAACATCTATCGTTATACCCTGGCCGGTACGGAGGTTTCGGCATTGCTCGGGCGCATGCCCTCTGCCGTCGGCTATCAGCCGACATTGGCCCAGGAGATGGGCGTATTGCAAGAGCGCATCACCTCCACGCGCACCGGTTCCATCACCTCGTTCCAGGCGGTTTATGTCCCGGCGGACGACCTCACCGACCCTTCGCCTGCAACGACCTTCGCACACTTGGATGCTACCCTAGTACTGTCACGGCAGGTGGCCGAGCTCGGCATCTATCCTGCGGTGGACCCGCTGGATTCGACTAGCCGTATCCTCGATCCCAACGTGGTCGGCCAGGAGCATTACAGCGTGGCCCGTGCCGTACAGAGCACGCTGCAGCGCTACAAGGAGCTCAAGGACATCATCGCCATCCTCGGTATGGACGAGCTTTCCGAAGAGGATAAGCTCACCGTATCCCGGGCGCGCAAGATGCAGCGCTTCCTCTCGCAACCATTTTCGGTCGCGGAGGTGTTCACCGGTTCACCCGGAAAATACGTCCCCTTGAAGGACACTATTGCTGGCTTTAAGGCCGTCGTAAACGGCGAGTACGACCATCTGCCGGAACAGGCGTTCTACATGGTCGGGCCTATTGAGGAGGCCGCTCAGAAAGCGGAGAAAATGTAATCGGAAAGGAGTGACCGCCCATGGCCATGACCATTCATGTCGACATCGTGAGCGCGGAGGGTCACATCCACTCCGGCACAGCGCTCATGGTGTTCGCCCCCGCTGAGATGGGCGAAGTCGGTATCGCACCCCGCCACGCCCCCCTGATCACCCGGCTTCAGCCCGGCGATGTTCGGGTTCAGACCGAGGCGGGCAGCGTTGAGCATTTCTACGTCTCCGGCGGAATGCTTGAGGTGCAGCCCCACGTTGTCACGGTTCTGGCCGACACGGCCATCCGCGCCCATGATCTGGACGAGGCCGCTGCGCTCGACGCCAAGCGGCGTGCGGAAGACGCCCTTGCGGGGCAGACTGCCGAGCTGGAGTATGCAAAGGCCCAGGCCGAGCTGGCCGAGGCGATCGCCCAGCTTCGCACGCTCGACAAACTGCGGAAGTTGAAGCGCGGTTAGTTACCGAGCGCTCACCCGCGAACCGGATCGGATCAGAGCGTCGCCTGTCGGCGCTTTTCCGGTCTACCTCGACGCCTTCCCGTTAGCGAATAAGCGTGGCCCACCACTGCCACGCCTCCAGGTTCGGTGCTTAAATCATGCCCTCTGAAGTCGTCAGCCCCGGCAAGCTTGTTGCACTCACCTATCGCATCACCGATGAAGGTGGGAGTGTCCTCGAGCACAATGATCTCCCGGTGAGCTACATCCAGGGTGGACAGGTCGAGTTGGTGGGCGGCATGGATCGTAGGATCGAGGGCTGCCGAGTGGGGGATGAGGTCGAGTTCAGGGTCACGCCTGACCAAGGCTTCGGGCTCCACGATCCTTCGCTCACCTTCACCGACGATATCGACAACGTTCCCCCGGAGTTTCGCGTTCTCGGCGCCGAGGTGCCCATGCAGAGCGACTCGGGCGAGGTACGCTCGTTTTTCGTCACCCGCATTGAGAATGGGCACCTCACGGTGGACGGAAATCACCCCCTGGCGGGCAAGACCCTGAGTGTGTGGGTCAAGATTACTGAGGTGCGGGAGCCGACCCGGGATGAGTTGGCCGAGGACCGGCGATTGTCGCCCACCGCAGGTGTCACCCACTGAAAAGGCGCATGGGCCACTGGGTAGATCCACCGGGTCAGCTGCCCGAGGTTCACCGCGGACCCCTACGGATTCGAAGTGGAGCATAGCCATGAACCGACTCGGCATTCTGGTCCTTGCGGCTGGACAGGGCACGCGGATGCGCTCCGCCCTCCCTAAGGTGCTGCACCCCCTGGCCGGCCGGCCGTTGCTGGCGCATGTGCTGGAGGCCGCGAGCCAGCTTCAACCCCGTCGCGTGTGCGTGGTCTATGGCCATGGTGGTGAGCAGGTCCGCGGGGTGTTCGCCTCCCGAGCCATCGAGTGGGTGGAGCAGGCCGAGCAGCGGGGAACTGGGCATGCGGTCGGGCTCGCGCTTCCGGCCCTGGCGGACGTGGACCGGGTGCTGATCCTTTACGGCGATGTGCCGCTGATTGAGTCCGCGACCCTGAACCGGCTGCTCCAGGAGGCTGCGGACGCCCCGCTCGCGGTGCTCACTGTGGTGCTTTCGGACCCGACCGGCTACGGACGGATGGTGCGAACCCCCGCCGGGAGGGTCTGTCGCATCGTCGAGCATCGCGACGCCAGCGAGGCGGAGCGCGAGATCGAGGAGATCAACACCGGCATCCTGGTGGCCGACCGTGAGCGCCTCGCCGGCTGGCTCGGCCGCGTGGGCCGCGGCAACAGCCAGGGCGAGGTATACCTGACCGATGTGGTTGCCCTGGCGGTGGCAGACGGCGTGGAGGTGGCGACGGCGCAAGCCGCTTCCCCCGAAGAAGTCGCCGGTGTCAACGACCGGGTCCAGCTCGCGGCCCTCGAACGCCATTTCCAGCGCCGCCAGGCGGAGCATCTCATGCGCAGCGGCGTTACCCTAGCCGACCCGACCCGCTTCGATCTCCGCGGCCAGCTCAGGGCTGGGCGCGACGTGTTCATTGATCTGAACATCCTGATCGAAGGCGAGGTCACCCTCGGTGATCGGGTCAGGGTGGGGCCGAACTGTGTTCTGCGTGACTGCACCATTGGGGCCGACAGCGAGATCCTCGCCAGCTCCGTCATCGAGGGGGCAAGGGTGGGCAGGCAGGCACGCATCGGGCCCTTCGCCCGCCTCCGACCCGAGACTGAGCTTGCCGAGCAGGTGCATATCGGCAATTTCGTCGAGATCAAGAAATCCCAGGTGGGCAGCGGCAGCAAGATCAACCATCTGAGCTATGTCGGAGACGCCCTGATCGGAAAAGACGTCAACGTGGGCGCGGGGACCATCACCTGTAACTACGACGGTGCCAACAAGCACCGCACGGTGATCGGCGACCGCGCCTTCATCGGTTCGGATACCCAGCTGGTCGCTCCGGTGGAGGTGGGTGCCAATGCCACCATCGGTGCGGGCTCCACCATCACCCGCGACGCCCCGCCCGACCAGCTCACGGTGTCGCGTTCGCGGCAGAGGAGCCTGAGCGGCTGGCGACGCCCCGAGAAACCCAAGGGCTGAGCGAATCTCCATGTGCGGAATCGTCGGTGCAATCGCCGGTCGGGATGTGGTTCCGATCCTGATGGATGGCCTGCGCCGTTTGGAGTACCGCGGCTACGACTCTGCCGGAATCGCGGTCCGCGATACCTCCACCCATCTGCAGCGCATCCGCTCGGTGGGCAAGGTAGCGGTGCTCCAAGAACTCCTCGACAGGGCGCGGATCTCCGGTGGCCTCGGTATCGCCCATACCCGCTGGGCCACCCACGGTATGCCCGCCGAGCGCAACGCCCACCCGCACATGAGCGGGGAGCGCGTCGCCTTGGTCCATAACGGCATCATCGAGAACCATGCGGAGCTCCGCCGCGAGCTCGAGCAGCGCGGCTACCGCTTCACCTCGGAGACCGACACCGAGGTGATCGCCCACCTGCTGGCAAGCGTGATGGAAACCGAGTCCGACCTGTTGGCCGCGGTCCAGGTCGCCTGCCGGCAGTTGGTGGGGGCCTACGCCCTGGCGGTGGTGAGCCCGGATTTTCCCGATCGACTGGTGGTGGCCCGCGCCGGCAGTCCCCTGGTGATCGGCGTTGGTGAGGGCGAGACCTTCATCGCCTCGGACGTCTTCGCCCTGCTCCCCGTGACCCGGCGTTGTCTGTTCCTCGAGGAGGGGGAGTTTGCCGAGGTTCGGCGCTCGGGCGTCCAGGTGTGGGACACGGATGGCAGGGTGGTGGATCGCCCGCTCCGGGAATCGGCGCTCACCGCCGGGGCCGTGGACA
>JAEHCY010000137.1 GCA_016880695.1 Chromatiaceae bacterium
AAGAACCCTCAGCCTACTATCCGGGGCAGCCAGACCCCTAATTTCTCTCACCAAATCCGCCGGTTGGGCTTAAGTCAGTGCCATTCGGGTCTGTCCCCTTTGAGGGGCCAGCAATCGGAAAGCCCCCGGCTTTGCCGGGGGATGGTTACTTCCCTGCAGCTGCTGGTTGCAGCTTGCTACCTTCGCAGGTCTTTGCAACCAGGTGGTCGCAGGTTCCGGTCCTGCGCGGCGCACCATAAATCTGCCTTCCTGTGGCCGCTGAGGCATTCTCGCTTCTTGAAGGTAACGCGTTCAAGATGCCCCCGGCGCATTCCGAGATCGGCCCGTTTGCGGCCTACTCCTGCGCGCAACGCGCTCTCGGGGTTACTTACGGAAGGTCCAGTAGCGGCCTCGGTTGGCGTCCACCGCCTCCAAGCCGAAACGGTTCTGTGCGCGCTGTCCGGTCTGGAGGATAGCGAAGATGTCTTCCATGATGCGCCGGTCCTCGGCGAAGTAGGAGTGCCCGAGCAGCCCCCCGGATGCCTCGCTGGCATTGATGGTCTCGACCCCCGGCACGATGACCAGCCCCTCTCCGGAGTCCCCCGCGCGGGGGTAGCCGTGGAAGGCCTTCGAGGCGAGTAGCGCGCGGTCGGCGGAGGAGGCGTAGAGGGTCACGTGAATGCCGCTGCGGGCCAGGCGTGGCGAGATGTCATCGCGAAATACGTCCGCATCAATGTCGGGCGCGACCAGGATCATCTCACCGATGGTGCTCAGGTTGTGGGCCTGGCGGTCGCTGGCGAGGGTGTTGTAGGCGCGGGTCAGAACCCGACTCCCCATGCTGTGGGCGACGACGTAGATCTGGCGTGCCGAGGTGCGATCAATCAAGTCGTCGAGGAGCTGCACCAGGTGCGGCTGGGCCCACTCGATATTGGTTTCGTCCACCATATAACTGGTAACGCCGGCTTGCGAGGGCCAACTAAAGAGCACGCTGGGCCCGTTGAACTTGAGGTCGGTGGCAAACTGGGCCAGCAGGCGGGTGGCTTCGGCAAAGCGGGTGTTGTAGCCGTGCACGAACACCAAAAGCTTGCGATCGGGTGAGAGGTAGACGGCCCGTTCCAACTGGTCGAAGAACGCCTCCCGACCCAGGGGGGTGATGCCGGTCACGGCGATGTGCTTGCGCTCATCGGGGGACCACTCGAACTTGAACACCGAGGGTTGTTCGTGACGGCCGATCTGGTGATGGGGCGGAATGGCCACCGTGGCGATGCCGAGGGCGGGTGAGCCCCGATCGGGTCCATAGTATTCGCCTTCGGCGGGGACCGGGGCGCGGTCTGTGGCGTAGAAGATCTCCACTTGTCGGGCGGACGCTTCGGTTTGTTCCTGCGCGGGCTTGGTTACCGGTGGTGCGCTGCCGGAGGAGGCGCAGCCTCCGAGCAGGCCGATAAGGAGCGGGGCAAGGGTGAAGAGGGCTGAGAAACGGAATTCAGACATGTATGTGAACTAAAACCAACGGGTTCCTGGAACGGAGGGTGCTCACCAACGGCGGCGGTGATGGAGCCAGATCTAAAACCTTATACCACGGCGACTCCGAAAATCGGAGCCCTGCTCGCGTGTCTTTCAGCGCGAGGGAAGTTCAACCTCGTGCCGATCGGTACCGCCAGCACCGAGATTGCCCCCTGGTTTGGCGAGTCGCACGTGGCCAGGACCTACTTCGGCGGCGCCTTGGCGTCCTACGGGGGGTATCTTTACTTCGGCACCATCAACAACCCGCTCGCGGGTGTATTTTGTGCTTTGATGGCTGATCAGCAAGGTGTCATCCACCATTGACTGCAATGGCGACGGGGTGGGTCTCGACGAGATCTTAACGGCTGCATTGGGTACTTTCCGTCCGATCAGGGTATTCCGGGGCAAGGGTTTTGATACCGGGAGCCCTGAGGTCCAACTGCTCTACGCATCTCGTGTCTCCGCCGTTCCAGCTCTGGACTTGACGAAACCGCACTTTGCTGCGTCCTTAGCTTTCCCCCTGGCCGGGGTTGCGACTCACTGGTGTGGGTAACTTCATGTATTTACAAGTGTTTACCACTACCGTAAGGTCTTGCGGACCGGGCGACGGTATCAGGCGTATCGGAAAGCTGTGAAGTCCGCGCGGTTCTTGGGTGTGCGCGCCCCAGCAACATGACAGGGGGCTT
>JAEHCY010000138.1 GCA_016880695.1 Chromatiaceae bacterium
CGCTCATCTCGATGAGGTGCTGGCGTTTCCCTGGGAGCGCGCCTGAGGATCAGCCGGGGGCTAACGGGCTCGGGCTTAGGGCACGGCCGATGGGGTTGCCCATGCGCACCGAACGGCCCGCTAACAGATCCGGCGACCATTCCGCCGCCTCCGCCGAGAGCAGCAGGATCACCGTCGAGCCCATGTTGAAGCGCCCCATCTCGGTACCGCGGCCGAGTTGGATCTCGGGACTCTCGATTTTCCCATAATGCCAGGTCGAGGGACGGTGCGTTGCCGGTGTGACCGTGCCCGCCCAGACCGTCTCCATGCTGCCGACAAAAATGGCCCCGACCAGGACGATAGCCATCGGCCCGATGGCGGTCTCAAACAGGCAGACGACCCGCTCGTTGCGCGCGAAAAGCTCGGGGACCAGGCGGGTGGTGACGGGGTTGACGCTGAACAGTCGGCCCGGGAGGTGGACCATTTTTCGCAAAGTCCCGGCGTAGGGCATGTGCACCCGATGATAGTCCCGCGGGGAGAGGTAGATGGTTGCAAAACTCCCCCCGGCAAAGCGTTCGTCCCAACTGGGATCGCCACCGAGCAGTGCCTCCGTTGAGAACCCATGCCCCTTCGCCTGCAGGACCCGGCCCTGTTCAATCCTGCCCGCTTGGCTGACCTGACCATCCGCCGGGCAGAGGATCGCGGCGGGGTCGCTGGTCGGCCCGCGGGCGTCGGCGCGCAGGGCACGGGTGAAGAAGGCGTTGAAGGTCGGATACGAGGTGGGATCGGGGTTCTCCGCCTCACCAAGGTCCACCCGGTAGTGGTGTGCGAACCCTTTGATCAAGGCATTCTTTAGCGGCGGCCAGCCGATCCGGGTCAGCCGGTACATCCCCGCGGACAACAGATGCTGCGGCAGGGCGTGCTGAAGCAGGACGAATAGCCGCTCGGGCCAGCGGGTCTTGGGCTCTGGAGTCTCAACGGGATTGGGCATCGGCTTGTGGCTCTTCGGTGGTGTAGCGATGGGCCAGGGTCTCGAGATCGCGGGCGACGCGCTCGGGTGACTGCTCCGTGGGGTAGAGCGCGTAGAGGCGCGCCTGGGGATCGATCACCAGCAGCATCTTACCCGCATCGGGAGGGTCGGCGTTGGTAGACGTGACCTTGAGCCCGAGCTCCTGGCCGAGCTTGTCGAGCTCCGCGGCGGGTCCCCTCAGCAGTCGCCAGGGCGGACCGGGGGCTTGGGTGTGGTCGGTGGCCTGCGCGGAGGGCGCCGGGACCACCGGTGCCAGCAGGAGCAGCGCCTGAAGCTCCGGTGTCGCCGCCAGCTGGTTGAAGATCGCGCCGAGATACCCGAGGTGTCGGCGCGAATCCTCCCCACGCTCCGGGAACGCCAGCAGCGTCCAGTGTCCCAACAGGTGTTCGCGGGCCACCCAGTCTCCGCCGGCGTCGATTAGCCGGAGATCGGGAAGGCCCAGGGGCGGGCGCATCAGCACCGCGAGGCACGGCATCGCGTTGGGCTGCAGCGGGCGGTTTCCCAGGTAGTAGCTGGCGCCGAAAACCGCCATGCCCAACCCAAACAACAGCAGCCGAAGCCAAGGGTTGCGCGATCGCGCAGAACGCACAGGCATCATCGGGGCGCCCGGTATGGCCTAAGCACCAGCCCGACGGCGGCCGGCGCGGGCCCCACTAGGATGGGTGCACTCGCATCGTTCGACGTTGCATTGAGTCGGGGGTGGATTAGCCGCGGCCAGGGACGGAACTGGGCGCGAAAACAGGGGCCAATGGGTGGTGTGATCATGGGGCACAAGATTTCGGGACGAACAAGAGCAAATAGCGAACAAACGCTGACGGTGCACCCACCCGCAACAGCCTGAACAACGTCAGGGTGGTGCGATCGCGGCGAGCGACCCGAGCGCGGGTTGCCTCGCAATGAGTCCGCGAGGGAAAACAAGAGATAGGCAAGGGGCGAGGGGGCACGGAATACGGCCGATCGGGTCGCGCGGCAGACCAATCCACCACCTCGCAGATTGTACGGCCAAACCAGAGTCGAAGGGGCCCTGCAGCGGGCTAGCTACGGTTTGGCTACCGGCGGGCTTTCTAAGCGGGCGGGGGTTTGTGACCCCGTCCCGCGCGGGTTACCACGTGCGCGATTCTCGCTACGACTCGCTCCTTAATCGGAGTCTGGCGAGATGGGTATACTGTCCAGGGATTGCCGCCCCGGAATGCCGCGAACATGGATCAAGAAGACGACGCCAAGGCTGAGCTCCTCGATGAGCTGGCCAACCCCGGCCGGAAGGTGCCGATCCAGGAAGTCCTGTCGGCATAGGGGGAGCCGGCTGAGGACGAGGTCGCGCAGTTTTTCACCCAGTCGCTCGATCTGCTGTGCATCGCCGGTTTCGACGGCTACTTCAAGCGCTTGAACCCGGCATGGACGACCCGTTTGGGATGGACCCTGGCGGAGCTGGAGGCCCGACCTTTTCTCGACCTCGTCCACCCCGACGACCTCGAGGCTACGCGGGTGGAAGTCGCGACGATCATCGAAGGCGAGGAGGCGATCCTGTTCGCAAATCGCTTCCGCCACCGGGACGGCTCCTACCGCTGGCTGCGATGGAACGCGCGTCCTGCGCCGCTCCGCGGACGGATCTACGCCATCGCTCGGGACATCACCGTACAGATGCGGCTGAAGCGTGAGATTATCGCGATCGCTGATCGAGAAAAGGAGCGCATCGGCCGGGAGCTTCACGACGGATTGTGCCAAACCCTGGCCGGTATCGCGGCCCTGAGCGCGACGCTCTCCCGCAGGCTCGCGGCGCAGGCCGAACCCGCCACGTCCGCTGCTGCCGCCGAGATCGCCAGGCTGCTGAACGACGCCATCCGCCAGGCCCGCGACTTGGCCCGCGGTCTCGGCCCGCCTGGCCTGAACCAGACCGGCCTCGACGCTGCGCTCGCAACCCTGGCGGTCAATGTCCAGTACCTGTTTCACGTTTCCTGCACCCTAGAATGCGATCGCCCGGTTGTCGGGCTTCGCCGCGAGGTCGCGGCACACCTGTTTCGTATTGCACAGGAAGCCGTGAATAACGCCGTGACCCACGGGCGAGCGGAGCGGATCGAAATCAGCCTGAGCGCGAAGGACGACAAAGGTCTCCTGAGCGTGCGGGACAATGGTGCGGGTATTTCCGAGAAGTCGATCAAAGGCGACGGGATCGGGTTGCACACCATGGCCTACCGGGCGCGCCTGATCGGTGGGTCCCTGGACGTGCGGCGGCTTACCAAGTGTGGCACGGCCGTTACCTGTGCCTTCCCCCTGGCCGAGCGACCCGCTGCCGGCGAGGACCCGGACCATGCCCCCGACGACAACTGAGCCAGGCCACCCGGCCAGGCGGACGATCCTGATCGTCGACGACCACCCCATGCTGCGTCGCGGGCTTGCCGCCCTGATCGAATCCGAGCCTGGCCTTACCGTCTGCGGGGAAGCCGCCACCCGCAGCGCCGCGCTCGAGGCCATCCGGGCGAGCCCGCCCGACCTGGTGATCGTCGATCTTGTGCTCGGGGACAGTCATGGCCTGGATCTGGTCAAGGACATACAGACCCACCACCCCAACATCCCGGCGTTGGTGCTCTCCATGCACGACGAAGCCGTGTACGCCGAGCGTTCCCTGCGGGCCGGTGCCCGTGGCTATGTCACCAAGCGTGAGCTCGACGACACCTTGCTGATCGCTATCCATCGTGTCCTTGCCGGCGAGACCTACATGAGCGCCAAGCTCCAGGCGCAGCTCGCCGCGAAATTCGTCGCCGGACGAACGCTAGAAACGGCCTCCCCCCTGGATGCGCTCACCGACCGCGAGCTGGAGGTGTTTCGCTTGATCGGCCAGGGCCGGAGCACGCGCCAGATCGCGGAAACCCTCCATCTCAGTATCAAGACCATCGAATCCCACCGCGAGCACATCAAGCAGAAGCTGCACCTGGAATTTGGCGCGGAGCTGGCC
>JAEHCY010000139.1 GCA_016880695.1 Chromatiaceae bacterium
AAGGGCGGGTTAACGAAGCGTAAATCGCCAGAATCTCGGCGTAAACAATACAGATTACCGACTGGGTCTTAACCGGCAGGTCGCCGAACCCGAAAGATCTCCTCCGCCACCTGCTCCACGACGAGCGGGGTGCGGTCCCCCAGGGTGCGCTGCAGGCGCGCGAGCCGCGTCTGGACGTCCGCCAGGGAGTGGCCGGGATAACGGTGGCGGTGGAACTCGATCGCTGTCTGGGCCCCTTGCTTGCGTCCCTGCCACTTCTTCTTCCATCGCCGGCGGGTGGCCTCGTACCAGGCGGCCGCGCGAGTGACGAGGGGCGGCGCGGGTAGGGCGTCCCGCCCGTCGAGGACCTCTTCGAGAAGCGAGACGATCCGCTCGGAGGCGAGCGGACCCTCCTGGGCCGCCAGATAGTGGTCCACTGCGGACTTGCGCTCCGCCCCATCCGCTGGCCCCAATTCGCCCGCCAGTATCCGCCGCAGCACCCCGACCAGCTCCGCCGTGTCGAAGGCCTGATGGCTGGCCAGGTTGGGCAGGCGATAGAAGCCCTCGTCGTAGCGGGCATCGACGCAGGGCCGGTACGACACCGCGGGAACCCGCAGCACGTAGGCCTCGACTCCCGTGGTGCAACCGTTGTGAACGAGTGCCCGCGCCGCCAGCAGCCAGGGTACGACGTTGCCCGCGTTGGTGACCCGCACGCGCGAGCACCCGGCGGCGATCCGGTGGTAGATCTCGTGGTTCTCGGTCGGGTGGGGTCGCACCACAATCCTGAGCTCGGGAAACGCCCGTTCCAGCTCGGGGACGAGTCGCTGGAAGTGCTCGAACAGGGCCTGCTTGTGGTCGCGCAGGCCCAGCGCGTAGTCGCGGCTCATGCCGCGGGCGGCGCGCCCGAAGTCGGGTGCCTCGCCGGGAGCGGACCCTGCTACGAAAAGATTTTGTGCGGGATAAAACGAGTTGACGTGATTGAAGTTGGTATTGACCAGGAGAAAATCGCCATGCTCGGCGCGGTAGGCGTTGGCCTCCTCGCGGAACAGCTCGCGCAGCTCCGGGCGCAGGAAGTCGTTGCGGGGACTGCCGGTGGGGTGGATCGGGATGCTGTCCCGCTGCGGGTAGCGTTGCAGCAGCTCCAGGTTGTCCTGGCCCCAGGCGAGCAGGTGGGAAACGTAGCTCAGTGCCTCGGGGGAGAGCCGGCGGGAGTAGTAGACCTCGTCGGGCAGGTGGACCAGGGCTTCCTCGTCCAGAGCCAACACCTCGTGGCCGAGTTGGCGCAGGATGCGGAACATCTTCAGGCTCCGCACCGTCATGCTCTTGGACAGGTAGAAGCCCCGCGGGAAGGTCGCGATCTGGAAGTCGATCTCGCGCCGGGAGCCGATCACCGCCGGGAACCCCCGCTGGGCCGCGACGGCGGCGAGCAGCAGCTTGGGATCGAACTCCCGAACCTGGTTCTCGACCGGAATCAGGAGCGGCACTCGGTGTGTGGGCATGGCCGTTTCCCTTGAGGGCTTGAGCACCAAGCGTCGTCAGGTGCGAAAACGAAAAGTGTA
>JAEHCY010000140.1 GCA_016880695.1 Chromatiaceae bacterium
AGGTTGTTGTCTTTAAACGATTGCGATCAGGCCCCTTTGAGGGGCCAGCAATCGGAAAGCCCCCGGCTCTGCCGGGGGATGGTTACTCGGGTTAGAACGCATCGTGAACGGCCTGAGCACTAAGCGGCACATGGCCTATCGGCTCGATAGGCACGGGGTACCTTGTTGATCGGTTCCCGCGATAGACAACCGCTGTTGGAACGATTTGCAGACCACGACGGAGCAATCAGGGTCTCGGTTCACAACCGCTCGCCGCGGCGTTCCCGGCACAGCTCATCGAGGTAAGCGGCAAACTCACGGCCCAGCTCCGGGTTATCCAGGGCATATTCCACATTGGCCTGGAGATACCCGACCTTGCTCCCGCAGTCGTAGCGTTTGCCTTGGAAACGGTAGGCAATGACCGGCTCCACCTCGAGCAGGGCGGCAATGGCATCGGTCAACTGAATCTCCCCGCCCGCCCCGCGGGGTGTGGTTGCGAGTTTTTCGAAGATCAACGGGGTGAGGATATAGCGACCCACCACGGCAAGGTTTGACGGCGCCACCTCGGGGGCTGGCTTTTCCACGATGGAGGTCACACGCAGCTCACCCTCAACACCGTCCACCGTACTCACGATCCCGTACCGGCGGGTGTCCACCCAAGGTACTTCCTCCACCGCCAGTACACTGCAGCCAAAACGCTGGTAGATTCCCACCATCTGCGCGATGCAGCCCTGGGGAGAGGCCTTGATGAGGTCGTCGGCGAGGAGTACGGCAAAGGGCTCGTTCTCCACCACGGGCTTGGCACAGAGCACGGCGTGCCCCAGGCCGAGCGCCTCGGCCTGACGCAGGTACACACAGCTCACATCCGACGGCAGTACATTCCGCACGGTCTCCAGCAATTTTCGCTTGCCCGCCGCAGAGAGCTCCGCCTCCAACTCGTAGGCCTTATCGAAATGGTCCGGGATAGCGCGCTTGTTGCGCCCGATCACGAACACCAGGCTGTCGATGCCGGCTGCCTCCGCCTCCTCCGCGGCGTACTGGATCAGCGGTTTGTCGACCACCGGTAGCATCTCTTTCGGATTGGCCTTGGTGGCGGGTAGAAAACGGGTGCCGAGCCCGGCGACAGGGAAAACGGCCTTGCGTATCGGTTTCATGGCGTAGCTTCTTCCTTAGCTTCAAACGAAGCAAAAGCAAACAAACGGACAGTGGGCCCACCCTCCGCGGGGCGGTGGCCGGAGGGGATCAATCGTCGCCCGGGCCCAAGGATCGCTCGATCTCAGATAACGCGGCCAACGGATCGGGGGCGGCCGTGATGGGGCGCCCGATCACCAGATAGTCCGCACCCGCCAACAGGGCCTCGCGCGGCGTCATAACCCGCTTCTGATCACCGAGGGTGGTGGCCGCGGGTCGCACCCCCGGGGTGACCAGCAGAAAATCCGGGCCCAACATCCGGCGCACTGGGGCAGCCTCCTGCGGAGAGCAAACCACGCCGTCGAGTCCCTGGTTCTTCGCGAGCCGCGCAAGCCGCAGCACATTGTCCATGGTTGTCCCCTGGAATCCAATCTCAGCCAGGTCCGCATCCTCAAGGCTGGTGAGAAGGGTCACCGCGATCAGCCGCGGCGGATTCGGATACCGCGCCAATCGCTCCCGCGCCGCCGCCAACATGCGACCCCCACCGCTGGCGTGGACGTTGACCATCCAGACCCCCAGCTCCGCAGCCGCGGCGCATGCCGCAGCCACGGTGTTCGGGATGTCGTGGAACTTGAGGTCGAGGAACACCTCGAAGCCAGCGCCGCGCAGCCGCTCCACCAGCCCCGGGCCAGCGCGGGTGAAAAGCTCCTTGCCCACCTTCAGGCGACAGCGGGCGGGGTCGAGTCGCTCTACCAGTGCCAGAGCGGCAGCGGCAGCGGGAAAATCCAAGGCAACAATAATTCTCGGGTCGGTGTCGGTCATGGCCTCTCGCATCGACAGTGGCGGGCCTAACCGGCCCGGTTGGATGAACTACCCCAATTGACCGAGCCGTTGCTCGGTACCTGCTTAACCGAACCCCAATGCTTACAGCTCGGACACTGCCAGTGCAGGCGGCGCGCTGCGAAACCGCAATGGTGGCACTGATAGGCCGGCCGTTTCTCCAGCAATTGTCGCGTCGCCTGCAGCAGAAGGTCCAGGCGATTGCACCAGACGCCCTCGTCAGCGGAAAGCTCCACACCGAGAGATAGCAGTCGCTCCATACCCGCCAGGTCGGGATGGTGCTTGAGGTGCTCGGCGACGAATGTGGCCGCGGCCGCAGGCCCCTGATCCTCGCGGATCAGCTCGGCCACCGCCTGCATGACCAGGGGATCTTCGCGTCGGCGGTAGAGCTTCATCAGTTCGTCGATCATGGCCTCGCGGTCACCGAGGCGTCGGTAGATCAGGAGCAGCACGGGGAAGATCTCCGAGAGGTAGGCGGGATCCTGGCGCTCGGCCTTGCGCAGGCACTTCGCCGCGGCCGGGAGATCGCCCCGCTCCATCTCGATCTGGCCCTCTAACAGGCTCGCCCGCACACAGTGCTCGTCGGTCATTTGCGCCTCGCGCAAGTGGCTCCAAGCCGCCTCGGCGTCGCCCTTGCGGCGGGCCTCCTCCGCGAGCTCACAGTGGTAGTGCGCAATCTCGGGGCCCATCACCTCGCCGGTGAGGCTGGAGAGCTCGCGCGCTACATGGAGGCACTCCTCCCATTCCTTCTCTTGCTCGAAGATCTCGCGCAGGCCGATCAACGCCCGCCGCTGGTGCAGGCCGAGCTCGACGAGCTCCCGAAAGAGGTTTTCGGCGCGGTCAAACAATCCGGCCCGCAGGTAATCCTCGCCCAACTCCAGAAGCGCATAGCCCCGTTGTTCGGCGCTCAGGTTGCCGCGTGCCACCAGATTCTGGTGAACCCGGATGGCGCGATCGACCTCGCCGCGGCGGCGAAACAGGTTACCCAGCGCCAGATGGGTCTCGACGGTCTCGCTATTGACCTCGATCAACCGGCAGAAGGCGTCAATCGCCTTGTCAGGCTGCTCGTTGAGCAGGTAGTTGAGCCCGCGGAAATAGGCCGGATCCGGCTCGCCCCCCGCGGCGGCACGGCGGGCGAGGCCTTTCCTGGCCACCAGCCATCCGGAGGCTGCCGCCACGGGCAGCAGGAGAAACAACAGCTCTAGCATGGAGCGGAGTGTATCAGAGAGCGGCGGCCCCTAGACCCGAGCCTCGGAAACCCCGCTCGCGCCGGTGATCATGGTGGAGCTCCCCAGGGCTGCGGCCGAAAATCAGGAAATTCCCGGGGTCTAAACCGCCGCGGCAGGTTTCCGAGAAGCTCGATGAGCCCTTCTATGGAGACGACCTTACCGTAGGACATTCGTTCCTCGGGCATGGGAAGCTCGAGCCAATAGTCACCGCTGCCGGGGTCCTGCAGGATCTGAAGCACATTGTCGGCGTCATCGAGCAAGCCGATGAAATCATCCTCGCCCTCAAGCCGTGGCAACAGCCGCGTGCCCACCCAAGCGCTGGATACCAAGCGCGGCTGAGTAGACGAC
>JAEHCY010000141.1 GCA_016880695.1 Chromatiaceae bacterium
GCGCAAGGGCAGCCTGTTGTGAATCCTGGTGTTCGCCTTCACCAGCCTGTTCCCCATGATGACCGTGATGGGCTATGCGCAGTTGAGCGAGTGGTACGCCCACCGCGACCGGGGTTACGGTGATCAATCAGGCGCGTGGCGAGGGATTGGTGAAACCCAAGACCTTCTTCGGTCTCACCCTGGAGACGCAGCGGGATGTACTGCTGCTGCTCGTGGAGGAGCACCTGAGCCGAAGCATCCTGGAGACCATCGCCAGGGCCGGGCATTTCGACGAACGACAGGGCAAAGGCATCGCCTTCCAGATCGACGTGGAGGATGCGGTGGGCATCAGCCATCAGATCCGCAAGCTGACGCGGGTTGTGGAGGAAGAGATATGACACACGGACCCCTGGTGCGGGTGCGCGACGTAATGAAGCCCGACTTCGACGTCGTGGACGGCATGGCCACCGTCGCGGACGCCCTCAAGGCCATGCGTCACCTGGAAACCAAGACCCTGATCGTGCGCAAGCGCCACGAGAACGACGAGTGGGGCATATTGATGGTCTCCGACATCGCCCGCAAGGTGCTGGCCCAGGACCGGGCACCCGATCGGGTCAATGTCTACGAGGTCATGACCAAGCCGGCGCTGACGGTTCACCCGGAGATGGACATCCGTTATTGTGCCCGGCTCTTCGCCCGCTTCAGTATCACCCGGGCACCGGTGGTGGATGGGAGAGAGATCATCGGCACCGTCAGTCTGGCCGACCTCGTTTTCAAGGGCATGCTGCGCTAGGGAGTCGTCCGGGCGCGGGGACACCACCAGCGACGGGCCATCGAGCCTTGGGAAGATCCGCCAGCCCTCCACAAACGGTTGCCCGGGAAGCCAGCCGGGGCTGGCTCCCTGGGGTACCACGGGTGCCCTCGCCAAACCACGACCGCCGCCCCGCGGGGAGCCGGGTCGAGCTACTGGTGATCCACAACATCAGCCTGCCCCCAGGGGAGTTCGGCGGACCCTGGATCGAGCAGTTGTTCCTAAACCGACTCGACCCCACCGCCCACCCGTACTTCGCGCGGATTGCCCACCTGCGGGTCTCGGCCCACCTGCTCATCCGCCGCGAGGGCGCCCTGGTGCAGTTCGTCCCCCTGAGCCTGCGCGCCTGGCATGCGGGCGCCTCCTGCTTTCAGGGCCGGGAGCGCTGTAATGACTTCTCCATCGGCATCGAGCTGGAAGGCGCCGACGACATCCCCTACGCGCCCGCCCAGTATCAGACCCTGGCCCGGGTGACCCGGGACCTTCAGCGCCGCTACCGGCGTATCGACCGCGATCACATCGTCGGCCACAGCGATATCGCCCCCGAGCGCAAGACCGACCCGGGGCCCGCGTTCGACTGGGCCGGGTTCTGGCGGCTGCTCGACACCGCGGGTATGCCGGGCGCGCATTCGCGACAATTGGGTTCATGACGTTCCTCGCTGTACTCACCGCCCTGATCGCCGAACGCTACCTCCTTCACCTGGAGGAGCTGCGCGCGGCGCCCTGGTTCGACCGCTATTTCGACTGGCACCAGTCGCTTCCCATTCCCGCCGCCTGGCGCTCGGGGCTGGCCGGTTACCTGGGACTGATCCTGCTCCCGGTCGCGTTGACCGCCGCCGCCGAGCACCTCTTGGCGGGGCGCCTTTCGGGACTCCTCGAGTGGATCTTCAGTACACTGGTGCTGCTCTATACGCTCGGGCCCACCGATCTCGACCGCCAGGTCAAGAACCTGCTCGCGGCCTGGCGGACCGGCGACCGCGTCACCGCTCAGGGGCTCGCGGAACGTCTGCGGTTTGGCGCTGATGACGGCACGGGCGAAGACACCGCCCTGCTCTGCCAGGTCCTGATCCGGGCCAACCGCCGCCTCTTCGCCCCGATCTGCTGGTTTGTCCTGCTCGGACCCGCGGGTGCCGTGCTCTATCGCTTCTCGCGGCAGATTGCGCGCCTGGGGCGGGAGCATGCGCGGGATTCGCTCCTGCCACCCACCGCGCGGGCGATCGAGGCGCTGGACTGGCTACCGGTGCGGGTCACGGCGGCGGGCTATGCGCTCGCGGGCTGCGCCGAGGGGGCCATCGCGGGCTGGCGCGGCTGCCTGAGCCACAACGGAACCCCGCCCCCCGAACGCCTGCTCGGCTGTGTCGGACTGGGGTCCTTGGGTCACGGCCACCCCAGCGGCGAGGGGGATGCCGCGTCCGAGCTCCGCCGGTCCATCGAGCTGGTCTGGCGGGCACTGGGGCTGTGGGTGATCCTGCTCGGCCTGGTCACCCTGCCGCGGTGGTTCGCATGAAAGGCGTCACCACCCTCGATCTCATCCGCCACGGCGAGCCCGTGGGCGGCCGGCTCTACCGGGGCCATCGCGACGACCCCTTGAGCGAGCGCGGCTGGGAGCAGATGTGGCACGCGGTGCGCGTTCCCGCACCCTGGGTGCACATCGTGACCTCGCCCCTACGGCGCTGCAGCGAGTTCGCCTTCCGTCTCGGCGAGCACCTAGGGTTGCCGGTGTCCGCCGAGCCGCGCCTGCGGGAGGTGGCCTTCGGTGCCTGGGAGGGACGCACCGCCGAGGAGCTTCGGCGCGCCGATCCCGAAGTCCTCGCCCGCTTCTACCGCGACCCGGTGCACCAGCGGCCGGCGGACGCGGAGCCCCTGGCGCAGTTCCGCGAGCGGGTGATCGAGGCCTTCGCCGAGCTGATGGAGCGCCACCAGGGAGGACACATCCTGATGGTCACCCATGCCGGAGTCATGCGGGCCCTGGTGGCCCACGTGCTCGATGCCCCGCTCGAGGCCCTCTACCGGGTGCATGTAGACAACGCCAGCCTCACCCGGGTACAGCAGACCGGCGAACGGCCCCTCAGCCTCATCTTCCACGGCCGCCGGGGCCTGTGATGAGACTCCCCGGCGAAACCCCCGGCTCCCACCCTCAGCTAAGCGGCCGCGGCATGGATCC
>JAEHCY010000142.1 GCA_016880695.1 Chromatiaceae bacterium
ATACAGTCAATGTCGTATTCCTCATGCACCCCCAGATCACAGTGCTCGAAGCGGCGCCGGGGTCCGAATCGGCGCAGTAGCGCAATTTTATTGGTCAACGCCAGAAATGCGCCAAAGGGACAAAAGTAGCGGCACCAGAAGCGTACATAGAACAGGCTCCCCACCAGGGAAAGGACCAGCAACCCGAGCATCCAACCCGTCCAATGGCCGCCAAAGGCGTGCTGCATAGGGTTGAACGCGGCCCAGAAACCCTCTCCGCTCAACCACACCGCCACCAGCATCAGCGCCAGCAGCAAAAATTTGAGGTAACGGACGCGGGTCTCCAACGGACGATCGGGGTAGACGCGCCATCCGGCCCAGCGCCCCAGGCGGGAGACGAGCTCCTGCAGGGCACCGAAGGGGCACAGGTAGCCACACCAGGCCTGACCGAACAGCACGCCGGTGACCGCGACGAAGCCGATCAACAGCCAGCGCTGGGGGTTGTGCTCCCAGGACGAGGCATTGCCCTGGCTCAGGTTGATCAGATCGACCTCGGTGACCAGGCTGTTGAGCCATACCCCGAGCAGCGCCAGGCAGGCGCCCAGATACAGAAGCCGAAGCCGCTCGTCGCCCCGGAGATAGACCGGAAAGAACAGCGCCAACAGCCCCAGGGTAACCAGGAACCCTGGCGTCCATAAGCCCGCCGCGGCCGCCGGCGCGCTCGGCTCCGCTACCAGGTCCGCGCCAAACGCCGCCCGGGCTAGGGCCTGGGCGCTGCGATTGACTGCCTCGAGCACCGCCCGGCTGGTCACCGTGGCACCGCTCAGGCCGTCCACCCGATCCAGGGATAGGGGTGCCTGCCGCAGATCGGCTCCGCGCAGCCCATCGAGCCAGACCTCGATACCCTCGATGTAGGCGGGCGTCTCCCGCGATGCGATGTAGCGCACACCCCGCAGTAGCCCGCCCTGGTCGATGGCGAGCAGGACATTGATCGGGCCGGCATAGCCAAGTACCTGCGGCGCCGTCGCCATGCTCGCCGCGGTAGCGCTCACCGCACCCCCCGCGGTGTCCTCGGTCCCGCGATACCAGAAAAACGGCTGATCGATGAGCTCGAATCGGCTCGACCCGCTGACCGCTTCCAGCAGCCGCTCGTCGAAACGCACCTGGGGACCTGGCTCACTCTGGCGCGAGAGCAGGTTCCAGGAGAAGGCCAGCAGCACGGCAAACCCGAGAAACCAGCTCAGCCCCGGCCAGGGAAAGGCCCGGCCGCCGCGAATGCGCAGCGCGGGGATGGCCTCGGGGGCGAAGCGGGCGAACAAGAGCGGAAGCAGGCCGATGAGGGCGTAACCCACGAGCAGATAGCAGGTGCCACGCACCCCAAGCAGGGGAACCAGCAGGGCACCCGTCAGCAACCCGCCGAGGGCACCGCCGAGGCTGTCCGCCGCCTCCGAGGCCCCGCTGCTTACGAGCACCTGTCCAGTTGCGGTCTGCGTCAGGTGCACGCCGAGGGGGAAACCCGCCCCGGTGAGAAGCCCGACGAGCAAGGACAGGGTCACATACACCGCCTCTTGGGCACCTCCACCGAGACCCCCGAGGCCATCGAAAAGTGCTGGCAGGGCAAGTAGCCCGACGACCACCAACCCCGTCACTCCCATCAGCTTCAGCTCGGCGGCGCCCTCCTCGGCCAAGCGCCGGCCGACACCGCCCGCACCCAATGCAAGCCCGGTCATGAATACCCCATTGAGCAGGGCGATGCGCTCGAACATGAACCCGACGTGGGCCTGATAGCTCAACAGGATCAGCAGTTGCACCGCCATGGCGATGAATCCCAGCGTCGCCAGCACCAGGCTGCCGGTCTGCCGCAATAGCTGCGGGCGAGCGAAGCCTTCGAGACCGCGACGAAGCATCCACAGGCCAACACCGAGACCGAAGGGGATCAGGTAGGGCCAAGGTCCCAGGTTGCGCAGCCGCTCCAGCCAGTCGATGAACCCGGAGGCCGTGAGCTTCCCCCACAGCACCATGTTCAGGTAGTAGGTCACCGGGCGCGCATCGGTATTCAGCTCGCTCGCTCCAGCATCGAGCTGCTCGCGCACGAAGCGAATGGACTCCGCGGGAAGAAGGGCACGGAACGACTCGGCGGGGAATGGGCGCGGGTCGAGCGCGGTGGCACGGTAGCGCGCTGCCAGGAGGTCTGGGTCTTCCGTCACCCGCCC
>JAEHCY010000016.1 GCA_016880695.1 Chromatiaceae bacterium
GTGATGAAGAAGACGTCCTCGACGTCCGCTCCCACGGTGGCGATCTTGGCGTTGTGGACGCGGATGCGGCACTCGGCAAAGGCTAGCCCCACATCGGCGAGCAGTCCCGGACGGTCGAGCGCCAGCAGACGCATTACGGTACGGTGATTGGTCTCGTCGGTGGAAAAGGCGATCTGCGTGGGGGTTGTGAAGTGGCGGTACTGCCGCGGCATGCGCCGCTTGACCGGGAACGGGGACTCCCCGGGTGCGTACATCGCCTGCTCAAGGGTGGCGCGGATCTCCTCGAGCCGCTCGGCCGCGGTGATGGGGCTGCCATCCTGCTCCAACACCAGGTAGCTGTTGAGAGCCTTGGCATCGTTGGTGGTCATGATCCGGGCATTGAGGATGTTCAGGCCGAGTTGGTCGAGGGTCGCCGTGGATAGGGCGAAGAGATTGTCGCGGTCGCGGGTGTAGAGAAACACCTCCGTGCTCCCGCGGGCAGTGAAGGGACGGATCGCCACCAAGGGAAGATCGCCGGGGCGTGCCGTCAGCACCAGCCCGGTCTGCCAGGCGATCTCGTCCGGCGACAGGCTGAGAAAAAAGTCGATGTTGAACAGCAACCACTGCGCCTTGCAGCGATCGAGGTCGAAGCCCTGTCGTTGCAGAGCGCGCAGGGCCTCCGCCTGTTTCTGTTGAATCAGCTCGTCCTGGGCCTGGGGGTTGTGCAGTCCGCGCAGCAGGGCCCGCCGGGTGGTTTGGTAGAGATCGCGCAGCAGGGCGTCTTTCCAGGCGTTCCAGCGTTGGGGATTGGTCGCGCGAACGTCGGCGATGGTGAGCAGGTAGAGATAGTCCAACCGAACCAGGTCGCCCACCTGCGCGGCGAAGTCTTGGATGACCTCCGGGTCGCTGATGTCTCGGCGCTGGGCGGTCATTGACATCGAGAGGTGCTTCTCCACCAGCCAAGCGACCAGGCGACTGTCGAACTCGCTCAGTCCGTGCGCCTGGCAGAACTCCCGGGCGTCGGCGGCACCGATCAGGGAATGATCGCCACCGCGTCCTTTGGCGATATCATGGAACAGGCCAGCCAGGTAGAGGAGCTCCAGCTTAGGAATCCCGCGAATGATTGCGCTGCACAGAGGGAACTCGTGGTAGTGCTTGGGGATGGCCAGGCGGCGCAGGTTGCGGATCACCAACAGGGTATGCTCGTCCACGGTATAGACGTGGAACAGGTCGTACTGCATGCGCCCCACGATGTTGGCGAACATCGGCAGGTAGCGGGCGAGGATGCCATAGCGGTTCATGCGCCGCAGGGCATGGGTGATTCCCTGGGGCTGGCGCAAGATCTCCATGAACAGGCTGCGCGCTTTTATGTCCGCGCGGAAGCCCTCATCGATGAGGTTGCGATATTGGCGGATCAGACGAATGGTGCTCGCGCGGACTCCGCTGATCTCGGGGTGATTCTCCAAGATCAAGAAAAGCTCAAGCAACGCGAGCGGATAGCGTTTAAAGACGGTTCGACTGGTCACTTCCAGAAAACCGCTCTGCACCTGGAAGCGACGGTTGATCGGCGTTGGCGGATCCTGGGGATCCCGTAGCAGAATGGCCTCCTGGAACAACTGCAGCAGCATCTCGTTCAAGCGGTTGAGGACAATGACCGTCCGATAGTAAGCCTGCATGAACTGCTCGACGGCCAGGGTACCCTCTGTGTCGTGGTAACCGAACTGGAGCGCGAGGGTCCGCTGGTAGTCGAATAGGAGTCGATCCTCCCGTCGCCGGGTGAGTCGATGCAGGGCGAAACGGATGCGCCATAGATGCGCCTGACGCTCGATCAGGGTCTGATACTCGGTCTCGGTGAGAAAACCCTGGGTGACCAGATCGTGCAGGTTGCGGGTGCCAAAGTGCCGTGCTGTCACCCAGCCGATCATCTGGATGTCCCTCAGACCACCGGGGTTCTCCTTGATGTTGGGCTCGAGGTTGTAGGCGGTATCTCCGTATTTGTGCCAGCGCACCTGCTGTTCCAACCACTTGGCGGCGAAGAAGTCCTCGCTCGACCAGATGCGCTCGGGCGCTGTCGCTTCCTCCATGGCGTGGAACAGTGGGAGCTCCCCGGTGATCGCGCGGGCCTCTAGCAGGTTGGTGATGATGGTGATGTCCCCGCTCGCCTCGCCGACGCACTCGGCGAGGGTGCGCACGCTGTGGCCTACTTCCAGGCCGACATCCCACAGGAACGCAATTAGGTGGGCGATGGCGTTCTTCACATCGTCGCCCGCCCCGCTACCGAGCAGGATCAGGATGTCCACGTCTGAGCCGGGGTGCAGCTCACCGCGGCCGTAACCGCCAACCGCGACCAGCGCCGCGTCGGTCGTTTGCGGGAGGTAGAGGTTCCAGGCGCGCACTAGGACCTGGTCGACCAAGTCGCTGCGTCCGTGCACCAGCTCACCGATCGGAGCGCCGGCCAGGAACCGGCGCTCGGATTCATCGGCGCCGCGACGCAGTGTCTCGCGGAACAGTGGCAGTGGATCGATTGCGGTCGCGAGCCGGTGGTCGAGCTCTTCGATCTCGACCAGTGCCCCCGTACCAGTCTCTGGGATGCTCATGCGAAGGGAGACGGTTCTGTTTCCTCGGCGCGCAGGGTCAGGATTTCGTGACCGGTCTCGTTGATCAGCAGTGTATGCTCCCACTGGGCCGAGAGGCTGCGATCCTTGGTGACCACTGTCCATCCGTCGGGGAGAAGCTTCACGAAGCGCTTGCCCGCGTTGATCATGGGCTCCACCGTGAAGCACATACCGGCCTGCAGGGTCACCCCCGTCGAGGGGTTTCCATAATGGAGAACCTGCGGTTCCTCATGAAACTCGCGGCCGATACCGTGACCGCAGTATTCGCGGACCACCGAGAACCCGTGTGATTCCACAAAGCTCTGGATGGCGTGCCCGATGTCTCCAAGCTGGGCGCCGGGGCGAGCCTGCGCGATGCCTCGGAGCATGGCCTCGCGGGTGACCTCAACCAGGCGCCGGGCCAGCACCGAGACCTCGCCGATGAGGAACATCTTGCTTGTGTCGCCGTGGAAACCGTCCTTGATCACGGTGACGTCGACGTTGACGATGTCGCCCCTTTTCAGGCGCTTGCCTCCAGGGATGCCGTGGCAGACCTGATGGTTGACCGAGGTGCAGATGGATTTTGGAAAACCTCGGTAGTCGAGCGGTGCCGGCGTGGCCCGCTGGACGTTGACGATGTAATCGGAGCAGATGCGGTCAATCTCGTCGGTGGTGATTCCCGGCTGGACGTAGGGCTCGATCATCTCGAGGACCTCGGCGGCGAGTCGGCCAGCGGCCCTCATCTTGTCCACTTCGCTCGGTGTCTTTAGGGGAATGCTCATGGTGGGGGTGCAAGGAGAACGATGATCGACAGGTGCTGGACCAGGCCGGGCGTTGCCGAGGAATGACAATCCATGGTATAAAAGGCAGCTGCGAATCGCAAATGGTTCGCAATCGCTACAACCTGTGCAGCGGCGGGCACCAACCTTTGGTGGCCCGTTTTTTTACTCCGCACACGCACCGTCACGTGGGACTGGGTGCCTCGGCCTGTGAGTGGCTGGGTCGTCCCATGGGGTTCGTGGAGGCTCAACCCGAAAAGGCAAGGAGATTCTCGTCATGAGCGATATTTCGATGCGCCAGATGCTTGAGGCTGGCGTGCATTTTGGTCACCAGACCCGCTACTGGAACCCGAAGATGGCGGCGTACATCTTCGGCCAGCGTAACAAGATCCACATCATCAACCTCGAACGGACGCTTCCGCTGTATCTGGAGGCGCTCAATTTCATTGGTTCCCTGGCGGCCAATGGGGGGCGCATTCTTTTTCTCGGTACGAAGCGCGCCGCCCGCGAGGTGATTCAAGAGGAGGCCCAGCGTTGCGCGATGCCGTTTGTGAATGATCGCTGGCTCGGCGGCATGCTGACCAACTTCCAAACCATCCGCCAGTCCATCAAGCGTCTCAAGGAGCTTGAGACAATGTTCGAGGATGGCAGCATCGGCCGCTTCAACAAGAAAGAGGCCCTGGGGCTGAGCAGGGAGCGCGAGAAGCTTGAGCGGAGCCTTGGTGGGATCAAGAACATGGGGGGTGTCCCCGATGCGCTGTTCGTGATCGATGTCGGACACGAGAAGATTGCCGTCACCGAGGCGAACAAGCTCGGCATTCCGGTGGTCGGTGTGGTCGACACCAACAACGATCCGAGCAACGTCGATTACGTGATCCCCGGTAACGACGATGCGATCCGTGCCGTGCAGATCTATGTCCGCGGGGCTGCTGAAGCCGTGCTCAACGGCCGGGCCACCGCCGCTCGGATGGTCGCCGGCGGGGAAGACGAGTTTATCGAGGTCGGGGGAAAACCGGCTGAATGAATGAACGCCTCCGGCTGCGGTCGATCGACCGCAGCCGGCGTGGAATAAGGCGAGCAACACTTTCCTCCTAGAGGGTTCTGTCATGGCTATCTCAGCCTCTTTGGTAAAAGAATTGCGGGAGCGCACCGGCGCGGGGATGATGGAGTGCAAGAAGGCGCTGATCGAGACCGACGGCGACATCGAGGCCGCCATTGAGTTGATGCGCAAGACCGGCCAAGCCAAGGCCGCGAAGAAGGCGGGCCGCATCGCCGCCGAAGGTGTCATCGTGGTGAAACTGGCTGCGGACAACAAGGGCGCGGTGGTAGCCGAGGTCAACTGCGAGACGGATTTCGTCGCCAAGGACGCCAGTTTCGCCGCCTTTGCCGATGCTGTGGCAGAGCGCCTGTTGGCTTCTGATGCGGAATCGGTGGACGAGGTCTTGGGTGGTCCCCTGCGTGATGGCGATCCCACCACGGGCGAGCAGGCGCGGGAATCCCTGGTGGCGAAGCTCGGCGAAAATATTGCGGTGCGCCGTTTTGTGCGCTACAGGAGTGCCGCCGGTAGCCTCTACAGCTACCGCCACGGGGTGCGCATCGGTGTGCTCATTGAGCTCGAGGCGGGCGATGTCACCCTCGGTAAGGACCTGGCTATGCACATCGCCGCCAGCAACCCGCTGTGCGTTGCCTCCGGGGATGTCGCGCCGGAAACCCTGGAGAAGGAGCGCGAGATCTATCGGGCCCAGGTGGCCGCGAGCGGGAAGCCGGAGAA
>JAEHCY010000143.1 GCA_016880695.1 Chromatiaceae bacterium
GGCGACCACCCCGGTCATCCCCGCCAGTGTGTCACGGGAGGTCCAGCCCACGCTCGGTTTCCAGCGGGTGCTGCAGCGCGCCGTCTTCCACGTTCAGTCGGCGGGCAAGAAAGAGGTCACGGGTGCCAATGTCCTGGTGGCCATCTTCAGCGAGCAGGATTCGCAAGCCGTCTATCTTCTGCATGAGCAGGAGATCACGCGCCTGGATGTGGTGAACTACATCTCCCACGGCAACTCCAAGGTGGCCGAAGAAAACCCCGAGGAGAACCCCGGCGGCGAGCCGGATGAGATCCACGGAGAGGAACGGGAAACGGCCTCGGCGCTCGAGGCCTTCGCCACCAACCTCAATGAGATGGCCCGGCGGGGCAAGATTGACCCGCTGATTGGCCGCGGTCCCGAGGTTGAGCGCACGGTCCAAATCCTTTGCCGGCGGCGCAAAAACAACCCACTGTTCGTGGGCGAGGCCGGAGTGGGTAAGACCGCGATTGCCGAGGGCCTGGCCAAGAAGATCGTCGACGGCCAGGTGCCGGAGGTGCTGCGCGAGTCTACCCTCTACGCTCTGGACCTGGGCGGGCTGGTGGCGGGAACCAAGTACCGGGGTGACTTCGAGAAGCGCATCAAGGCGGTGCTGGCCCAGCTCAAGAAGCAGCCCGGCGCCATCCTCTTCATCGACGAGATCCACACCGTGATCGGCGCGGGGTCGGCGTCGGGGGGGGTGATGGACGCCTCAAATCTGATCAAGCCGGTCCTGGCCTCCGGGGACCTGCGTTGTATCGGCTCCACCACCTACCAGGAGTATCGCGGCATTTTCGAGAAGGATCGGGCACTGGCGCGCCGCTTCCAGAAGGTCGACATCAGTGAGCCCAGCGTCGAGGACACGGTGGAGATCCTCAAAGGGCTCAAGTCCCGCTTCGAGGACCATCACCAGGTGCGCTATGCGGTCGCCGCCCTGCGAGCCGCGGCGGAGCTCTCCGCCAAGTACATCAACGACCGCCATCTCCCCGACAAGGCCATCGACGTGATCGACGAGGCGGGCGCGGCCGTGCAATTGCAGCCCGCAGGCAAACGTCGCCGCTCCATCGGGGTGGGAGAGATTGAGGCGGTGGTGGCCAAGATCGCCCGTATTCCCCCGCGCAAGGTCTCACTCTCTGACGTCGAGGGCCTGCGGAACCTGGATCGGGATCTCAAGATGGTGGTGTTCGGCCAGGCCCCCGCCATCGAGGCGCTGAGCTCGGCCATCCGCATGAACCGCTCCGGTCTCGGGCACGAGGAGAAGCCGATTGGCTCCTTCCTCTTCACCGGCCCCACCGGCGTGGGCAAGACCGAGGTGACCCGGCAGCTCGCGCGCATCCTCGGCCTCGAGCTCATCCGCTTCGATATGTCCGAGTACATGGAGCGCCACACCGTTTCCCGGCTGATCGGGGCACCACCGGGCTATGTGGGCTTCGACCAGGGCGGCTTGCTGACGGAAGAGATCAACAAGCACCCTCACTCGGTCCTGCTCCTCGACGAGATCGAGAAGGCTCACCCCGATGTGTTCAACCTGCTCCTGCAGGTGATGGATCACGGCACGCTCACCGACAACAATGGCCGCAAGGCCAATTTCCGCAACGTGATCCTGGTGATGACCACCAACGCGGGTGCCGCCGAGATGAGCCGGCGCTCCATCGGATTCAGCGAGCAGGACCACTCGAGCGATGGGATCGAAGTGCTCAAGCGGTTTTTCACCCCGGAGTTTCGCAATCGCCTTGACGCCATCGTGGCCTTCGCGCCCCTGTCCCAGGAGACTATCGCCAGCGTGGTCGACAAATTCGTCTTCGAGCTCGAGCAGCAGCTCGCGGACAAGAAGGTGCACCTGGTGATGGCGCCCGAGGCCCGGCGCTGGCTGGCGGAGCGGGGTTATGATCCGCAGATGGGCGCCCGGCCCATGGCCCGGCTGATCAAGGACCGGATCAAGAAGCCGCTGGCCGAGGAGCTACTGTTCGGCCGGTTGGTGGCCGGTGGGACGGTGCGGGTCGACGTCGAAGAGGAAGAACTGGTGTTCGGCTACGACAGCGATGCGGTGCTGCACTGAGGTGGCGGGCTCACATCCCCCCGCGGGAAGCCGCCTAGCGGGCGCGATAGGTGATGCGTCCCTTGCTCAGGTCGTAGGGGGTGAGCGCTATGGTGACCTTATCGCCGGTTAGGATGCGAATGTAGTTCTTGCGCATCTTGCCGGAAATATGGGCCGTCACGATGTGACCGTTCTCCAGTTGAACCCTGAACATGGTGTTCGGTAAGGTCTCAACAACCTTGCCTTCCATCTCGATGCCATCTTCTTTCGCCATTTCTCACCTTAGAACCCACGAAAAGGGCACAAGCCAAGGTCACACCCGATCGTGCCCAGCCTCTGCCGACAAGCATCGGAGTATAACATAGGCTCAGATGTGTGGCGGTTCGGCCATTTTGCCGCCCGGTTACTCCGGAGTATTGGCAGAATCGATGGGCTCCGCGGGGCCGAATCGGCGCCAGAGGGTCCCGTCCCAGGCATCGAGGGGGCGATACTGGTCCTTGTAGTACATCTTGCGACAGGACTGAACCCAGAAGCCAAGGTAGACAGAGTCGAGCCCCCGCCGCCGAGCTTCGGCAATCTGCCAGAGAACCGCCAGCTTCCCGGGGCTGAACGCGGCCATGTCGGGCTCGAAGAAGGTGTAAACGGCGGACAGTCCCTGGGGGAGAAGGTCGACCACTGCCACCGCGATCAGCCGCTCGCCCCAGCGGAGCTCCCAGAAGCGGGTCTCGCACCAGGGGCTTACCAGGAATCCGTGGTAGTGGGCGGCGGATGCGTTCCCCATGGTGCCATCGGGGTGGCGCGCCTGTTGATAGCGAAGGTAAAGGGCGTAGTGGTCCGGGTCGAACCACCCAGGCCGGTCCCGCAGGCTAATCTCCTGTTCTGCAAACCGCCAGCAGCGCCGCTGGCTGCGGTTGGGCCGAAACGCCTGCACCGGTATCCGTAGCGATACGCAGGCCCGACATCCCCGACAGTGGGGGCGGTACACCTCGCTGCCACCGCGCCGAAAACCCTGATCCATGAGCTGCTGCAGCAGCCTGCTGGTGAGGGGTGCCGCAGGGTCTACGATCAGGAAGCGGGCCTGGCGTTGTGGGAGGTAGGGGCAGGGGTGCGGTGGGCCGAGAAACAGCCGAAGTGATACCCGCCGGCTGGGGTCGGAAACCGTATCCACCGTTCTATCTAGGGTTCCAAAGGTTGCACATGAGGTCCGGGATGCTCGGGGGCGGCTTGGCGCCAGCTTCCCTCCGCCGCGCGTGCAGCGCACGCCACATCGAGCAGGGCACGGAAGGACCGCCTGGGGATTGCCTCCGCCCCCAGGCTCTCGAGGTGCGCACTGTGCAGTTGGCAATCGATCAGCTGGTAACCCCATTGCTGGAGCTTCCCGCAGAGATGCACCAGCGCCACCTTGGAAGCGTCGCTGCGGCGGCTGAACATAGACTCGCCAAAAAACACCCGGCCCAGCGCCACCCCGTACAGCCCCCCAACCAGCTCGCCATCGGCCCATACCTCCACCGAATGGGCGAAGCCCTGGTCGTGGAGGCGCCGGTAGGCCCGGACCATCTCGGGCAGGATCCAGGTGCCCTCGCCATCGGCGCGGGGGGCCGCACAGGCGGTGATCACCCCGCCAAACGCCTGATCGAGTGTAGCGGTGAAGCGCCGCTTGGCGAGGGTCTTGCGCAGGCTCCGCGAGATCTTGAGGTGCTCGGGAAACAGCAGGGTGCGCGGATCGGGCGACCACCAGAGAATGGGCTGGCCGGCGCTGTACCAGGGGAAGATACCCGCGCGGTAGGCATTGAGAAGGCGCGTGATGCTCAGGTCACCGCCCACCGCAAGGAGCCCGTTGGGCTCTCGCTCGGCAGACTCCACGTCGGGAAAGGGGACCTGGGGATGTCGGGGGTCGAGCAGGTGAAGCATGCGTAGTCATGGGGCGCTGGGCTGGCCCATCATAGCAGCTCCGGCGGCGTCGGCAGCAGGAGAGAACCCTGCGCCCAGGGCGAGCGCGCATCAATCGTCATCCGAACACGACCTTAGCGCGGTAGTCGTCGTTCCAGGCTGCCTTGCGGCATTTCTTGGCGAGACCCAGGGACGAGGGTTCCTGCGCGAAGCGGTTGATGCAGAGGTGGCGCAGCGAGGTCATGATCGCCGGGGCGTTGCCTTTGCGGATGCGGCTGGCGTCTTCGTTGAAGACCCCCTCCAGGCGCCAGTGGAGCTGGTTCCCGACCCCCCCATGCCCGCGCACACCATGGGCGAAGCCTTTGGCGTCGGCACCGATGGCGTTGATGAAGGAGCGCCGCTCAAGGGTCTGCGTATCCCCGCTCCTA
>JAEHCY010000144.1 GCA_016880695.1 Chromatiaceae bacterium
AGCCCTGGTCACGCGCGAGTTGGCAACCCTGCTCGAGGCGGGCCTGACCCTGGACCGCTCGCTGCAGATCCTCATCGACCTCGCCGACGACGAAGGCAAGGCCCGCCTGCTCGGCACGCTGCAGGAGGCCGTCCGCGGAGGTGCGGTTTTCTCCGACGCCCTGGAGCGCCACCCCGAGGTGTTCTCTAAGCTCTACGTGAACATGGTGCGGGCGGGCGAGGTGAGTGGCGCGCTCGATGCGGTGCTGAGTCGCTTGGCAGACTATCTGGAGCAGAGCCAGGCACTGCGGGAGACGGTGAAGTCGGCCCTGGTCTACCCCTCGATCCTGGTGGCGGTGGCGGCGTTATCGCTGGTGGTGCTCTTGATGTTCGTCGTACCTCAGTTCAAGCAGCTCTTCGCCGATTTAGGGGCGGCGCTGCCGTTGCCGACCCAGATCGTCATCGGCATCGGCGACCTGTTTCGGGAATACTGGTGGCTGCTGGTGGCCTTCGCCGCCCTGCTCGCGGCCCTGGTGGCGCGGGTGATGCAGAACCCCCGGCTGCGCTATCGGTGGGACGTGCGGGTGCTGCGCGCCCCCTTGTTTGGCGATCTACTGTGGAAACTGGAAACCGCGCGTTTCAGCCACACCCTGGCCACCTTGTTGAAGAGCGGGCTGCCGCTGTTGAGCGCGCTCACGTTGTCAAAGGAGGTGGTTGGCAACCGCCGGATCGCGGAGCTTCTGGGTGAGACTGCCGAGGAGCTCAAGCACGGCAAGGGTCTTGCCGGGCCCATGCTGGCACGGGGGGTCCTACCGAAGATGGCCCTACAGATGATTAAGGTGGGAGAGGAATCCGGTAGCCTCGATGCCATGCTGGGTAAGGTCGCCGGCGTCTATGATCAGGAGAGCCGCGCCACCGTGCAGCGCCTTCTCACCCTGCTCGAGCCACTCCTGATTATCGGGCTGGGGGTTATAATCGCCGGCATCATCATGTCGATTCTCCTGGCGATTCTTGCCGCGAACGATCTCGTGCTCTAGGCGTGGCAGCATGGTGCAGCGAGCGAGCCCTCACGGCAGGCGTCGGCAATTCCAGCCGCAAGGGGATTCGCTCAGTCCAACCAAGAACCTAAGGTAGTCCCGAAATGCGTAAACGCTCGTCTCAGAGAGGTTTTACCCTCGTCGAATTGCTCGTGGTCCTGGCCATCCTGGCCCTGCTTGCCGGCTTGGTGGGCCCCCAGGTGATGAAGTTTCTGGGCAGCTCGAAGACCAAGACCGCCAAGCTTCAGATTGAGGAGTTTGCCTCCGCTCTAGACCTCTATCGGCTAGAGGTGGGGCGCTACCCCACCAGCAGCGAGGGCCTCGATTCCCTGGTGCGCAAGCCCTCGGATGCTCCCAACTGGAGCGGGCCGTATCTGAAGAAGGCGCAGGCGCCCAAGGACCCCTGGGGGTTCGAGTATCGCTATCGGGCACCGGGAGAGCACGGCGCCTACGACATTTATTCCTACGGGGCAGACAACGCCCAAGGCGGTGAGGGCGAGAACCAGGACGTTGTCAGTTGGGATTAGGCCCCGATGTTGCCTCGGGTCGAGGCTTCACCCTGGTCGAGTTGCTGGTGGTGCTCGCCATTGTGGTGGTCGTCCTCGCCACCGCCCCCCCCCTGGTAGCCAACGCCTTCCCGGGCGTGGAGCTCAAGAGCACCGCCCGGCAATTAGCCGCTGGCCTACGTACCGCCCGGGAGCGGGCGCTGGTGGTGCAGGCCGATGCGGTGTTCGAGATCGAGGTCGAAGAGCACTGGTTCGGCGTTTCCGGGGGTGGGGATCGGCGCACGGCCATTCCGGAGCGGCTCGGGGTGAAGCTCGTGACCGCCGATCAGGAGCTGGCGAGCCAGACCCGCGGCGGTATCCGCTTCTTTCCCGACGGCAGCTCCACCGGAGGGCGCGTCACCGTCAGCTACGGCGAGAGGGGTTATGACATCGGGGTCGATTGGCTCACCGGTCGCATTCGCATCCAGGAGGTACACCCTCACGGCTAGGTCTCGCCAGGGGGTGTCGGGGCGGCGCGGTGCGCATGGCGCCCCTACCGCGGTGCCGGCACGAGGCCAGGCGGGCTTCTCGCTGCTCGAGGTGCTGGTGGCCTTCGCCATTCTGGCGCTCATCCTCGGGGTCCTGCTGCAGATCTTCTCCGGCTCCGCCCTGCGTGCCACCTTGGCCGAGTCCTATCTCAAGGCGACCACGCTCGCCGAGGCGCGTCTCAACGAGATGGGCCGCGAGGCGCCCCTGGTCGCGGGTGGCCTCACCGGTCAGACGGAGGATGGGTTTGCCTGGAGCCTGACGGTGGAGCCGTATCCCATCGAAGGTCTGGACCCGGTCGTACAAAGCGTTGCGCCGATGCGAGTCAGGGTGCTGGTGGCGTGGCAGGACGGCGGCCAGCGGCACGAGGTCTCCGTCGCGACCCTGCGCGCGGCCATCCCCCAGCCCTGATGTCCATGCCGCGCCGGCACCCAGGTTGTCCCTCCCGCAGTGGGCACGCCGGCGGCTTCACCCTGCTGGAGCTGGTGATCGCGCTCACGCTGATGGGTCTGATCCTGGTCGTGCTGTTCTCCGCGCTCCGTTTGGGTGGGCGCATCTGGGAGCGGCTGGACAGCGAGGGTGAGCGTGCCGCCTCTGTGAATGCCACGCAGGTGCTTCTGCGCCGGACCCTGGGCCAGGCACGGTTCGTCACCCGCACGACGGAGCTCAAGCTGGTGAGTCTGTTCGCGGGGGATGCGGGACGTCTGGACTTCGTGGCGCCCCTCTCCACCTACGTGGGGGCACCTGGATTGCACCTGATGCGCTTGCAGGTGGCCGGGTCGGGGGATAACCAACGTCTGACGCTGACCCGCTGGCTGTTGCACCCCGAGGTTCTGGGTGGGGCAGGAGGGGTTCCCCGCTGGTCCCCCGAAGAGATCGAGGCCCCCGCCGTCAGCGGGGTGACCGGCGAGATTGAGACCGGCGGGGCGGAGAGCGCGACCTTTGGCCGCGCGGAGCTGTTGGCGGGGCTCAACGGGGTCCTTTTTAGTTACTTCGGCCAGAAGGTGGCCGAGACCGAGCCGCAGTGGCACGAGGACTGGATGGATCAGGAGACACTACCCCTGCTGGTGCGCGTTCAACTTGGGTTAACGGGGCATCGCTGGCCGGACCTCGTCTTCGCCCTGGCCGGGGGCTGAAGCTGAGGGCCTCCGCGATGCGAAAGCCAATTAAACCGCGCCCCGGCTGGGGGCCGCCACGCCGGGATCAGGCCGGGATCGCCTTGGTCCTCGTCCTGTGGGTGGTGAGCCTGCTGAGCGTCATGGCGCTCTCGGTGGCGGCCAGTGTGCGCACCGAGATGCTGCTCGCGCGCAACGCGGTGGATGAGCTAAGGGGGAGGGCGCTGGTCGCCGCCGCCGAGAGCTTCGCCGGCATTCAGTTACTGGGGGGCATCCAGAACCAAGTCCTCACGCCGGAGACCGAGGGCGAGCCGATCCTGCTGAGCTGGGTGTTCGAGGGCAGTCCGATCCAGATCCAGATCCGCTCCGAGGCGGAGCGGCTCGACCTCAACCAGGGCGGGCCCGAAGAGATGGGCCAGGCGCTGGACGAGCTTGGTGTTCCCCTGGAGGTGCGCGATCTACTGGTGGACGCCATCATTGACTGGCGCGATCCCGACTCCCTGCGCGGTCTCCACGGTGCCGAGGACGCCGATTATGCCGCTGCGGGCATGCCCTACGGAAGCAAGGACCAGCCCTTCGAGACCATCGATGAGGTAAAGGGGCTTCTGGGTTTCCCCCGGGAGCTGTGGCCGTTGCTGCGCGATACCTTCACCGTCGGCGATGGCCGAGTCAATCCACCTCCCCAGGCCTACGACACCCTGGGCTCGGGACAAGTGGGTCTGGGTGCCGGCCCTCCGCGCGGGTCAGAGCGGATGGGCCGCGAGCGGCGACCCACTGCCGTCAGGCCGGCGGGGGCACGGCGCTCGGGGCACGGTTCGCTCTATCGGCTGCAGATCGGCTACGGTGTCGCGGGCGGCATGCGCGGGGCCGAGAGTCTGCTGCGGTTGGGCGGGGGCTCGGGACAACCGTTTCAGGTGCTCTGGACCCGTTATGATGTCACCGCCCCGGTCGCGCCGATGGACCCGGCCCCG
>JAEHCY010000145.1 GCA_016880695.1 Chromatiaceae bacterium
AAGCGGCGATGGGCGTCCGCCTCCGCTACCGACCCCAGGAGCTGGCGCAGCAGCTCCTGAAGCCCGCTCAGCGGGCCCAGGAGGGTGGCGGGGGTCATGACCGGCCGTCGCCGAGATCGAGCAGGCGCTCGAGTACCCGTACCCGGGCGCGCAGGGTCTCCAACTCCTCCAAGAGCTCCATGGCCAGCGCCGCCCCGGCGAGGTTGAGCTCCAGGTCGCGGGTGAGGCGGATCGCTCGCCGCGCCCGCCGGATCTGTAAGCCGCTGAAGCGCCACTCATCGAGCGGGCTCGGCAGCGGCTGCAAGAGCCCCTCGCGGACCATCTCCCGCAAGATATCGGCGGGTGCCCCGCAGATGCCACTCAGCTCCTCCAGCGACACCTCGCTCTGCTCGTCGAGCAACAGGGCCGCGATCGCATCGAGGTCTCGTCTCATGGCTTCCCTCCCAGCCCCGCCCGGGGATCGAAGGGAAGCTCCTCGGCCATCCGCCGATAGGCTCGGCGGGCCTCTTCGGTGTCCGCCGCTGGCACCACAATCTCCAGGAGCACATAGGCGTCCCCCGGTGGGCTGCCTGGCAGGCCACGGCCCTTGAGGCGGAGCTTGGTCCCGGACTGGGAGCCGGGTGGCACCTTCAGGGTTACCGGACCACCGAGGGTCGGCGCGCTGATGGCGGCGCCCAGGGCCGCCTCCCAGGGGGCGATGGGCAGCTTAAGGTAAACGTCCCTGCCGGTGGGCTGATACAGGGGGTGGGGCGCGAAGTGCACCTCCAGGTAGAGGTCTCCGCCCGGGCCCCCACGCGGCCCCGGTGTCCCCTGGCGGGCGAGGCGGATCTGCTGGCCCTCGGTGACGCCCCGCGGAATGCGCACATTGAGGGTGCGTTTGCGCGCGCCGACTCGTCCCTGGGCGTCGCGCTCGGGAACCTCCATGGCGACCTGGCGGGTGGCGCCATGATAGGAGTCCTCCAGCGAGATCGTGAGCCGAGCGCTCTGATCCTGACCGCCTTGCCGAAGCAGGTCCTCCGCCCCACGGCCGCGGCCGCCGCCGAACAGGGCCGAGAAGAAGTCGCTGAACTCCGCCCCCTCTCCGGGACCGAAGTGAAACTCCCGGTGATAGAAGTCCCCGCCTGGGGGCGGGCGGAACTCCTGTCCGGCCTGCCAGTTGCTGCCCAGGGCATCGTAGGCGGCCCGCTTCTCGGGGTCGGAGAGGACCGCATTGGCCTCGTTGATGTCCTTGAAGCGGTTCTCCGCGTCGGGCTCCTTGCTCACGTCCGGATGGTACTTGCGCGCCAGTTTGCGGTAGGCGCGTTTGATTTCGTCCTGGGACGCGCCATGGGCCAGGCCAAGGATGGTGTAGTAGTCTTTGTACTGCATGCTGCGTGGGTGCCCTGACGATCTTGCTCAAACCCCAAAGGGTAGGGGCGCTTCAGGCGGACGCCAAGTCGCCGCCGATCGGGGGTGAGGGCGGATGCGCCGGCACGGTGCGGTTCTGCGCCCAGTCGCGCAGCTCGGCGATCTTCTCGGCCATGACCACCGAAAGGGGCTGGGTGCGCTCGATCTCGAGCGTCAGGTCGGGGGTGGTGGGATCGGCGTTATGGGTTTGCGCGGCGTAGAGCGCCGAGACCACCACCGCCTCGATCTCCGCCCCGGAGAAGCCCGCGCTCGCCTGCGCCAGAGCATCGAGGTCGAAGCCGCTCGGCGCCAGGTTGCGCCGGCGCAGTTGGATCTCGAACAGGCTGCGCCGGCTGTCGTGGTCGGGGAGATCGACGAAGAAGATCTCGTCGAGGCGGCCCTTGCGGATCAGCTCGGGGGGCAGGCGCTCGATGTTGTTGGCGGTGGCGACGACGAAGATGGGCCGCTTGTGCTCGCTGAGCCAGGTGAGAAAGGTGCCGAGCACCCGCTCGGACACCCCCTCGTCACCCGAGCCGGTGGCGAGGCCCTTTTCGATCTCATCGAGCCAGAGCACGCAGGGGGCCATGACCTCGGCGATCTGCAGCGAGCGGCGCAGGTTCTTCTCGGTCTCGCCGTAATACTTGTCGTAGAGCGACCCGAAGTCGAGCCGCAGCAGCGGCACGCCGAAGCGGCCGGCGGTGGCCTTGGCGGCCAGGCTCTTGCCGCATCCCTGCACACCGAGCAGCAGGATACCCCGGGGCCGCTCCGCCGTGGCGGTGGCCCCGAGAAACGCCTGGCGGCGCCGCTCGAGCCAGGCCTTGAGGTTGTCGAGCCCGGCCACATCCCCGAGGTGGGCGGTGTCGTACTCGAAGCTGATCGCCCCCTCGCTGCTCAACAGCTCGTACTTCGCCTTCATCACCTCCTGCACGTCCTCGTGGGTGATGGCTCCATCGCGGTGGATGGCGTTGCGAATCAGCCGGCGGGCATCCGACTCGGTCACCCCGAGCAGGTTGCCCGCAAGCTGCTCCACCGCCGTCCGATCAGCCTGGACCGATTGCCCCGGATACTGTCGCTGCCACTGCTCCGCCTCCTCGCGGATCAGCCCCAACAGCCGCGCCCGCTCGGGCAGACGCAGGGTGAAGCGGGCGCTTAGGTGGCGCACCTCCGGGGGCGCCGCGAGCGCGTGGCTGACCAGCACCAGGGTGCGCGGGGTCTCGCCGTAGGTCTGGGCGATCTCCTTGATCAGGCGCACGTGCAGGGGGTTGTCGAGAAAGGGGTGGAAGTCGAGCAGCAGATACAGCCCCGCGAGCGAGGTGGCCTTGATGTGGCGCAGCACCTCGGCGGGGTCGGCGGTGGTCCGTTGCCCCGGCTGGTGGGTCTCGGCGCGGCTCAGCCCCTCGGTGAGGGTCCAGCGGAATACCGGCTTTCCGAGCCGCAGCCCAAGCTGCACACAGATCTGCAGCACCCGGGGCTCCTCCAGCGACTCGATGACCAGGATGGGGGTGTGGGACCCAAGCAGCAGCTCGAGATCGTGCAAGTCGTTCATCCGGCGGGGCCCAGGCAGAGCAACCGGGGGCAGTATAGGCCCAGCGCGCGGGCGCTGACAGATGGGCACGCGCGGCCAATCGCGCGGTTGGCAGGGGCATCCGGCAACCAGCACGCATTGCCCCCTTGTGGCGGGCAGCAAACAGGTAGTTTGAGCATGGTTTTCCATGCCCGATATTTGCTGGGCTAGCTATTTGCGCTATGTTTACCCTGTCAGCGCTGCTCTACCCGAAACCGGATCTCTCCAATGTTGGGCAACGCTGCACTATTCCCCAACCAACACTGGAACTTACCCCACTGCGGCCATCGGATGGTTGCAACTTGGGTTAGCGCTGAACAATCTGTGCCAGAGTATAAGTCGAAGTGGTTTGCATATCGTCCCGAGATTGACGGGCTGCGTGCTATCGCCGTACTGTCGGTCGTTCTCTATCACGCTGACCTCGGTGTTAGTGCCGGGTTTGTCGGCGTAGATGTGTTTTTCGTCATTTCAGGCTATCTGATTACGTCGCTGCTTTATCAGGAATGGGCCATCACGGGCCGGATCGGTTTGATGGCTTTCTACGCTCGTCGGGTACGGCGCATATTCCCAGCGCTGATTGTTGTCGTGCTCAGCACATTTGTAGTCTCAACGATGATGCTGACCCCCTCCTTCGAGGAAGAACTAGAACTCTCCCGCTCGGCGGCAGCCTCGCTGATGTTCGTTGGTAATCTTTTTTTCCAGGTCAACACGGGTGGGTATTTCGATCCCAGCGCGAATCATCTTCCAATGCTGCATTTGTGGTCGCTAAGCGTTGAAGAGCAGTTCTATGCGATATGGCCCATTCTTTTAATTGCAATATTGCGCTTGCGGCCAATGTCGCGAAACGCACTCATTGTCTCATTGGCAGTGGTGTCGGTCTTGTTGGCCGAAGTGCTGATTCTGTTCAACCCGAATGCGGCGTTCTACCAGATGCCCGCACGCTTTTGGGAACTTGTGCTGGGCGGGGTCATAGCACTGCTGCCCGGGGGGCAGCAGCGTGACGGGCGTCCAGAGATCATAACGGGCACCGTTCTGGTACTCATAGCGATGGCCATACCCATAGACCACTTTCCCGGCCTCGGGGCCCTACCCGCAGTCGCGGGGGCGGTGCTGGTACTCCACGCAGTCCACATCTCTTCGACGCTCGGGACTGTAGGTGCTTGGTTACGGTCACGGCCCATGGTGTTTTTTGGACTCATTTCGTATTCGCTGTATTTGTGGCACTGGCCAATGCTTGCCCTGTACAGGGCGTCTCAGGTTGGCCCAGCGCCGCTTTCAGCGCGAGCATTATTGGCGGCGTCGGCAATCGTGCTGGCATGGTTAAGCTATCGGTTCGTGGAATGTCCATGGCGCCGCTCAGACCCAAGAACTACGGATTCCGGGCTGGTTGCCTCGGGTCTAATAATGTCGGCTTCCATGGCGTTTCTTGTAATGAAAGTTGGGGTTTTTTTTTACCAGGAACCCGTACGCGATGACCTGGTATCGCGCACAAGTCGCGATTGGCCGGAAAATCGCTTCGCATGCCACTACCGAGGCGATGAAGTGTTTGAGGTGTTCCCGAAGCCCCGATGCAATTCCGTACCGGACAAGCCAGTGCGCGTCCTGATCTGGGGCGATTCCCATGCGCTGGCATGGCAGCCGATAGCCTGGGCGATCGCGCAGCGCGAGGGGTTGGCCGCGACCAGTTATACGCGTGATGCCTGCCCACCTGTACTCGACTACGATAATGGCAAGCGGTGGCAGGAGGCTAACCACTGTCGTGATTTCAATGTGCGGGTCTTCAACAAGGTCAAAATTGAAAACATCGATACGTTGATTTTAACGGCGCTCTGGCCGAATGATTTGATGGGTAGCAACTTCAAGGAAAAGTTTGAATCCACCGTGAGACTTCTGGCACCCAAGGTTCGCAGGATCGTCCTTCTCGGGCCAACGCCTTACCTCCGCGACAGCGCGCCACGTTGCATCGAAGCCGGCAATCTGGACGCGTGTGCCGTCACCCGCAGCAGTTTCGAAGTTCGGTCCAGTGCTTTGCGTCAATTCCTAGCAACTCTCGCTGCGCAGTATGACAATTTTGAGTACCTTGACTTGACCGACTTCTTCTGTGACCAGGAGACCTGCCCCGCCCTTAAGGATGGCTATGCGCTTTATTGGGACACCAATCACGTCTCCTCGACGGCCGCACGCCATTTTTCTGCGCGCTACTTAGCCAGGTAGATCCTAACAAGATCTGTAGCGGCATACCCTCAGGGAGATTGAAAAACAACTGAAGCGGATAACACAAGATCACTGCGCGCCTTCATAAGCACGACGACGAGCGGATAGGGAGCGTAGAGCGGTGTTGTACCTGGTCCTCAGGTTGAGCGATGCGAAATGGCGCCGTGCCTTCGGTGAGTGGGCACGTCGTCGGAAGGTCACGACCGCGGCAGAGGGGCCAGGATTTGCCAAGCCTGACATTTCCCAGGCTGGATGTTAACGTAAAGGTAACCTCTTCGGTGTGCCCCCGCGGGAAACTGGGTCACAGAAATATCGGGCAACGGCATGCGTTTTCTCGACGGGTACCCCTAGCCCCCTTTTTCGGGCTGAGGGTTGCAGTTTTCGCCCGGGTCTCCGCAGTGCAGTGCCAACCTGATTGTTGTAGCGAGAACAAGGATGTGCGGTTTCCTTGGTGCTCAGTCACTTCTACGCGAGAATGGGCCACTCGCCTGGCCGAGGTCGGATCGGCTCCGCTGACCGCCCCTGGCCGTCTCACCGGAAAAGGGTGTCCGCTGCCTTGAACCCGCTCAAACGCCTCGCCTCCCAGACCGCGATTTACGGCGGCAGCAGCGTCGTCGGCCGCTTTCTCAACTATCTGCTGGTGCCGCTGTTCACCTACACCTTCGCCCCGCCGGAGTACGCGGTGGTGGCGGAGTTCTATGCCTACATGGGCTTTCTGGCGGTGCTGTTGGTGTTCGGGCTGGAGACGGGCTACTTCCGCTTTCGCGAGGGCGGTGACTGGCCCCCTGAGACGGTCTATGCCACCGCGTTGCGGTTTCTGGTGCTGGTGAACGCGGGGTTTTTTCTGCTCGCCGTTGTGCTGCGCCAGCCCATCGCCGAGACCCTGCGCCACGCGGCGCATCCGGAGTACATCGTCTGGGTGGCCGCGATCCTCGCCCTCGATTCGGTGGGGGCGCTCGGCTTCGCCCGCCTGCGTGCGGAGAACCGGGCGGTGCGCTTCGCGCTGATCAAGGTGGGCGAGATCGGGATCAACATCGGGCTCAACCTGTTTTTTGTCCTCGTCTGCCGCCAGGCCTTCGAGGCCGACCCCGGCTCCGCGCTGGGCCGACTCTGGGACCCCGCCATCGGCATCGGCTACGTGTTCCTCGCCAACCTGGTTGCCAGCGCCGGCAAGCTGCTCCTGCTGGTACCCCAATTGCGCGGGGGCCTACGGGGTTTCGACGGGGCGCTGTTCGGGCGGCTGATGCGCTACTCACTGCCCCTGGTGATCATCGGCTTCGCCGGCATTATCAATGAGATGCTCGATCGCGCCGCGCTCAAGTACCTCTTGCCCTACGATCCGCAGACCAACATGGCGCAGCTCGGTATCTACAGCGCCTGCTACAAGCTCTCGATCCTGATGACGCTGTTCATCCAGGCCTTTCGCTACGCGGGAGAGCCGTTTTTCTTCGCCTATGCCAAGGAGCGCGACGCCCGCGAGACCTACGCGGCGGTGCTCAACGCCTTTGTGATTTTCTGCGTGCTCATCTTTCTCGTCGTCACCCTCTACCTCGATCTGTTCCAGTACTTCGTCGGCGCGGCCTATCGCGAAGGGCTGTCCGTGGTACCGGTGCTCCTCGTCGCCAACCTGCTCCTCGGCGTCTACCTGAACCTCTCGATCTGGTACAAGCTCACCGACCGCACCCTGATGGGGGCCTGGGTGGCGCTCGCGGGGTCGGTTATCACGGTGGGGCTGCTGTGGTGGTGGGTGCCGATCTACGGTTATGCCGGGGCCGCCTGGGCGCATTTCGCCTGTTACGGCAGCATGGTGCTGCTCTCCTACGGGCTCGGGCGCCGCTACTATCCGGTGCCCTACCCGGTGGGGCGGGCGCTGGCTTACCTGGGACTGGGGGTGGCGCTCTACGGGGCGGATCACTGGTTGATCGAGCAGAGGGGGTGGCCCCCATTCCTGGCGGGTACTCTGTTGCTGCTGCTGTTTTTGCTGCTGGTGTGGGTGCTCGATGGGCGGCGCTGGGCTCGCGGGTGGCGAGCTTGAACGCCCCAGGCGCGCTCGATTCACGCACGGGTTGGTTTTCCGGCCGGAGCGAGTAAACTGGCGCCCCGGCAAGATCGAGCCGATCAGCAAGCGCCGCGCGGTGGGCGTCTGGGGTATCCGCTCGGGCGATCCCCCCAGCGATTGCGGTAACCCCATTCATCTTCAACCCTGAGGGAGGGTGTGAAAGCTCATGTCTGATTCCGTCAAATACCTGCTCGGGGAGCAGGATATCCCGAAGTCCTGGTACAACATCAACGCCGATCTTCCGGTGCCGCTGCCCCCGGTGCTTCATCCGGGAACCCTGCAGCCCATCGGTCCCGCCGACCTGGCCCCGATCTTCCCCATGGCGGTCATCATGCAGGAGGTGAGTGTCGAGCGGGAGATCGAGATTCCCGAGCCGGTACGCGCGGTCTACCGCCAGTGGCGGCCCTCGCCGTTGTACCGCGCCCGTCGGTTGGAGCAGGCACTGGGGACGCCCGCGCGTATCTACTACAAGTACGAGGGCGTCAGCCCGGCCGGCAGCCACAAACCGAATACCGCCATTCCCCAGGCCTTCTACAACAAGGAAGAGGGGGTCAAGCGGATCGCCACCGAGACCGGGGCGGGGCAGTGGGGCTCGTCTTTGGCCCTGGCCGGTGCCTTCTTTGGCCTGGAGATTGACGTCTTCATGGTCAAGGTCAGCTTCCAGCAGAAGCCCTATCGCCGGGCCTTCATGGAGACCTTCGGCGCCCGCTGCATCGCGAGCCCGAGCGACACCACCGAGGCGGGCCGGGCGATCCTCGCCCAGAACCCCAACAGCACCGGCAGTCTGGGCATTGCCATCAGTGAGGCGGTGGAGATGGCGGCCAGGCGCGACGACACCAAGTACGCCCTCGGCAGCGTTCTCAACCACGTCCTGCTTCACCAGACGGTGATCGGGCTCGAGGCCCAAAAGCAGATGGAGATGGCGGGCGACTACCCCGACATGGTGATCGGCTGCACCGGCGGGGGCAGCAACTTCGCCGGTATCGCCTTTCCCTTCCTCGGGGAGCGCCTGCGCGAGGGCCGCAACACCGAGTTCGTGGCGGTGGAGCCCTCGGCCTGCCCCACACTCACCAAGGGCCTGTTCGCCTACGACTTCGGGGACACCGCCCATCTGACCCCGCTGGTGAAGATGTATACCCTCGGCTCGGGCTTCGTCCCGCCCGGGTTCCACGCCGGTGGTCTGCGTTACCACGGTATGGCGCCGCAGATCAGCCACCTGGCCGCGCTGGGCTACATCAAACCGCGTTCCTACCACCAGACCGAGTGCTTCGCCGCCGGGGTGCAGTTCGCCCGGGCCGAGGGCATCATCCCGGCGCCGGAGGCCAACCACGCGGTGAAGGCCACCATCGACGAGGCGCTCAAGTGCAAGGAAGAGGGGGTCAGCAAGGCCCTGCTGTTCAACCTCTGCGGGCACGGCCACTTCGACATGCAGGCCTATAGCGACTACGTGGCCGGAAAGCTGGTCGACCAGGCCTACGACGAGTCCGAGGTGGCCATGGCCTTGGCCGGTCTGCCATCGGTCGGCTGAGCCTCGCCTAAGGTCTGTATCAGGGGGCGCCCCGGCGCCCCCGTCTCATCGCGCCAACAACGAGATGCTGACCTAGCAGGTTAGCTGCTTCGCGAGTGCCGCATGACCTCCGCATCGGAGAGCTCATGCCCGACCCAGACCACCACCTTGCGGGCCCCGGCGCTGGCCGCGACCTCGCGCAGGACTCGCTCTTCGACCTCCGAGAGGCCGTCCTCGATCATCTCCAGGGGCTGTATCACCACTAGGGGTGGCGGCGGATACCATCGCCCCTTCTGCAGCTTCTCGACGGCATCATCGAGGGTCTCCTCCGCGACGCTGAGGTTCCCGATCAGCAGGCGCCGGGTGGAGAAGGGGACCCGGGCGGATACGACCACCTCGCGCTTGGTTTCGAGGTGGCGGACGTGGAACTGGTTGCGGGAAACCCGCACGTACAGGGTGCTCAGGAACAGGGCGCGCAGCCTGCTCACTCTTGCGGCTCGGGAACCGGCGAGGCAGGGATGGCGGTCATCGCTGTTCCGCTCTCAGGGTGAGATTCTGGCAGTGGGTCTCGCGGATGCGCAGGCTGGCCACGAGGGCCAGGAGCGCAAACCCAAAGGAGAGCCATAGGCCGTTGCGGTAATCGAGGTAGGCGTATTGGCGGACGCCGTCCACCAGAGTGCCATTCCAGGTGAGGTCCACCACCCAGCCGAAGGTGGGCTGCATGATGGCGGCGCCCAGGAACAGACCCGTGTTGACCAGGGCGATCGCCATGCCCGACACCCCGGAGGGGAGGATCTCCTTGGCGGCGGCATAGGTGACCACGAAGCCCCCGGCCGATATTCCGAGCAGGGCATAGAGAGTGAGTCCGGTCCAGCCCGGTCCCCAGGGCAGTAAGATCAGGGCCAGCCAAATGAGCGCGGAGGTCAGGGCGGCCCCGATGATTACCGGGCGGCGCAGGCCAATGCGATCCGATAGCCAGCCGGAGGCGAAGGCGGACATCGCGAAACCCACCAGAGCGAGGGTGGTGTAGAGCGAGGCCTCCCCGCGGGCGAGGCCGAAGAGGTCGCGCATCAGGGGCACGCCCCACAACCCGGCGAAGGCGAACAGGTTGCCGGTGATGCCGAAGTTGACCCAGAAACCCGGCCAGGCCTCGCGGTGGGTCAGCACGTTCCTCAGATCCTGCAACCAGTGCTGCTCGCGTGGGGGGTGGGGCGGCAGGCCCTCCTGCTCGCGGATGGAGGGGAACCCCGCGTCCTCGGGACGGTTACGCACCAGGATGAGGGTGAGGAATCCAACCAGAAGCGAAGCAATGCCGGCTCCGACGAACACCTGGCGCCAGGAGAAGAGGCTGAGGATCGCGGCCAGGGGGCCGGCGGCAACGATGGCACCGAGGTTGCCGAGGAGCAGCGTCAGCCCGCTGATGAAGCCGTAACGGCGCTCGCTGAACCACAGCGTGTTGCTTTTCATCAGCCCCACGAACACCACCGAGACCCCGAGCCCCACCAGCAGCCGTCCGCTGGCGGCGGTGGAGAAGTCCGGCGCCAGCCCGAAGATCACCGATCCCACCCCCGCGACCCAGGCGCCGATGGTGACGCTGTAGCGCGGACCCAGGGTGTCGGCCAGCACCCCCGCTGGCATCTGCATGGCGGTGTAGACGTAGTAGTACATGGCCGCCAGGGACCCAAGCGCCGCCCCGGTGGTACCGAAGGCCGCCATCAGGTCCCCGGAGACCACCGCGGGGGCCATGCGGTGGAAGAAAACGCCCATGTAGGAAAAGACCAGCAGCCCGTAGAGGGTCCAGCGGACGCGCTCGAAGCGGCGACGGTCGAAATCGGTCATGGCGGTTCCCTAGGCGGAGCGTTCGGGGTATTGGACACCGATTGGCCCCAATTGCCTAGGAGCCAATGGGGGGCTGCTCCCATACTGCGGTTTCCCCGATTCGGAGTCAGCGCAGCCGCGATCGCTGCAATTTGACGAATAGGGGGTGCGGGAGTAAGTTTCGCAAAAAATGACAAACCCATTTGGGATGCGTTGGCCACCATGATCCGCTTCATTAGCTGCATCAAGCGTCGGGACGACGTGAGCGTCGAAGAATTCCGCTATTTTTGGAATTCCCTTGCTTTCGACGAGCTCCAGGAGCGGGTGTCCAGGGTTCTTGGTGCCAACCGTTTCCAGCACTCGTTGACGCTGGCTGTGGAGGCCAACGATCTGATCATGGAGGAGCGAGGCCTCGCCGAACCCTTCGATGGCCTCATCGAATACTGGTGGGAGCAGGCGAGGGACGTCTTGCGGCTGGCAGAATCCCCGGAGGGCCGGAGTGCCTTACAGGATATGCGCGAGTACCAGGCCCAGTTCGTCGACTTCGCCCATAGCCACGCGTTCTTCACCGAGACCTGACTCGCTAGGTACGATCCGCGCGGCCTTTCTTCCCCGCTCTGATCCAACCCCAGGGGCCGGGTCGCAATAACCGAAACGCCCGGCGGGTGCCGGGCGTTTCGGTTCCGCTATGCGCGGTGCCTAGCGACCAAGGCCGGCCTTGAGCTCCTTGCGCCGGGCGTGCAGTGTGGGCTCGGTGTAACCGTTTGACACCTCGCGCCCTTTGAAGATCAGGTCTCTGGCGGCGGCAAAGGCGATGCCCCCATAGCTTGGGGCCATGTCGAGGTAGTTGACGTCCCCGCTGTTCTGGCGATCCACCACCGCGGCCATGCGCCGCAGGGTCTCGATGACCTGGGCCTCGCTGGTGATGCCATGGTAGAGCCAGTTGGCGACGTGCTGGCTGGAGATGCGCAGGGTGGCGCGATCCTCCATCAGGCCGACGTCCTTGATATCGGGCACCTTGGAGCAGCCGACCCCCTGGTCGATCCAGCGCACCACGTACCCAAGGATGCCCTGGCAGTTGTTGTCCAGCTCCTGCTGGATCTCCTCGGGAGTCCACGTGGGGTCTTGGGCCAGCGGAAGGGTCAGGATATCGCTGAGGCTCGCGCGCTTGCGCGTGGCGAGCTGTCGCTGCACCTCCGCCACCTTGACCTGGTGGTAGTGCAGGGCGTGCAGGGTGGCAGCGGTGGGGGAGGGTACCCAGGCGCAGTTGGCTCCCGCCTTGGGATGGGCCATCTTGGTGCTCACCATGGCCCGCATCTCATCGGGCATGGGCCACATGCCCTTGCCAATCTGGGCGTGCCCAGGGAGGCCGCAGGCGAGGCCGATGTCCACGTTCCAGTCCTCGTAGGCCAGGATCCAAGGCTGCGACTTCATGTCGTTCTTGCGCACCATGGCGCCGGCCTCCATGGAGGTGTGGATCTCATCGCCGGTGCGGTCGAGGAATCCGGTGTTGATGAAGATGACCCGTTCGCGGGCGGCGCGGATGCATTCCTTGAGGTTTACGGTGGTACGCCGCTCCTCGTCCATGATGCCGATCTTGAGGGTGTTGCGATGCATGCCCAGCGCATCCTCGATGCGCCCGAACAGCTCCACGGCGAAGGCGACCTCCTCGGGGCCGTGCATCTTCGGCTTGACGATGTACAGGCTACCGCTGCGGGAGTTGCGCACGGAGCCAAGCCCCTTGAGGTCGTGCAGTGCGATCAGCGCGGTGACCATGCCATCGAGGATCCCCTCGGGGATCTCCGCGCCGGCATCCGTGAGCACCGCATCGATGGTCATCAGGTGGCCGACGTTGCGCACCAGCATCAGGGACCGGCCAGGCAGGCTGAAGCTGGACCCGTCGGGGGCGAGGTAGGTGCGGTCGGGATTGAGGGCGCGCTCCACCCACCGCGTGCCCTTCTCGAAGCGGGCGGTGAGGTCGCCCCGCATCAGCCCGAGCCAGTTACGGTAGATGCCTATCTTGTCGTCGGCATCCACGGCGGCGACCGAGTCCTCGCAGTCCTGGATAGTGGTGACGGCGGACTCGAGCATCACGTCCTTGACTCCAGCCGGGCTCTGCTGGCCCACGGGGTGCTGGCGGTCGAACTGGATCTCCAGATGCAGGCCGTTGTTGACCAGCAGCACCAGGGCGAGGTCCTCTCCCCGTGGCTGGTAACCGGCGAACTGCGCCGGTTGTGCCAGGCCGACTTCGCGGCCATCCGCAAGGGTGATCTGGAGCTGCCCGGAGCGGACCCCATAGGCGGTGGCCTGGCTGTGGCTGCCTTGGGCCAGGGGCGCGGCCTGGTCGAGGAATCCGGCGGCGTAGGCGATGACCTTTGCCCCGCGCACCGGATTGTACCCGGAGCCCTTCTGCGCCCCGTCCTCCTCGGGGATGACGTCGGTCCCATAGAGCGCGTCGTAGAGGCTGCCCCAGCGGGCGTTGGCGGCGTTGAGCGCGTAGCGGGCGTTGCTCATGGGCACCACGAGCTGGGGGCCGGCGATGCTGGCGATCTCTGGGTCCACGTTGGTGGTGGTGACCTGGAAACTCTCCCCCTCGGGCAGGAGGTAGCCGATGTCGCGGAGAAAACCCTCGTAGGCGCCGGGATCATGGGGCTGGCCCCGGCGCTCCCGGTGCCAGGCGTCGATCTGGGCCTGCAGCGCGTCACGCTTGTCGAGGAGAGCGCGGTTCTTGGGACCCAGCTCGCGGACGATATTGCCCAAGGCCAACCAGAAAGCGTTTGGATCGATGCCGGTCCCGGGTGCGATCTCGTTTTGGACCAGGTCATAGAGGGGCTTGGCGACCTGAAGGCCACCTACGGCTACGCGTTCAGTCATGACTGCTAAAACCTCCGGTAATGATGTCGGCTGGACCAGGGCGATGCAGCGTGCGGCGAAGGCCCATGGCAACCTCTAAACATTAAGGACTATCCACCGCGCGGGCAATGGCAAGTGTGCTTGGCACCCTGTCGGAGCCGAGAAACCACAGGGGGAGCTGGGCGCAGTGGGGGCGAGGGCTGTGGATGGGGCCTGCTGTGGGAGGCGGTTGGTGCAGGTGCCTGGGCAGCAGGGGACGAGGTTCTGGAGTCTCGTGGCGATAGGGTCAGTCCCGCGGTGCTCCCGCCTCGCCTGGCTCTGCGGGGGGCATGCTCTTGCAAACCCGGGATTTTGCGTTATATTGTTAGCACTCTCGGAAAACGAGTGCTAACAGCATCCTTTTGCTTCATATATAAATCAACGAGTTAACGGAGATCGGTAACGATGAATATCCGCCCCTTGCACGACCGAGTGATCAT
>JAEHCY010000146.1 GCA_016880695.1 Chromatiaceae bacterium
GAATCCCTGCGGCGCAATACGGCTAGCGCCTATTGCGCCCTACGATCCGCGGGAGCATGAGGATGCTTGAGCACAATGGCTATTTGGGCTCTGCCGCTGCGGACAACGGCAGCTTTACCCACTTTGTCAGTGGATTCCATCCAGTGGAACCCCGTCAATCATGGTGGCGGATTGGGAATATTCGAGCTTGCGCGCCGTTGTCGATCGCCGTATTTACCCGCTGGATGGGGCTTGTGAACCGGATGAGACAATCAATGCTGGTGAATAACGCGATGGATGCGGTTCGCTTAGCTCACCACGTCCTACGAGCTAGATTCTACGACCAAGAAGTTTTTGGAGTGAGCTCCCATGCCTAGATCTCCCAAGCAGGTGTACCAGTTGAAGGTGACACTCGTAGGGTCCAAGCCGCCCATCTGGCGCCGTTTCTTAGTGGCAGACTCAGTATCCTTGGCGCAGCTCCATGTCATCCTTCAGGTCGTGATGGGCTGGGAGGGCGGTCACCTGCATGCATTCGACAGCGGGGGCGAGCGGATAGGACTTCCTGATCGCGATTTCGATGATGACGAGCTCACCGATGAGCGGAAGGTGCGGCTGAATCAGGTGCTGGAGCTTGAGAAGGATTACTTAAACTACGTCTACGACTTTGGCGACGACTGGTCGCACAGGATCACGCTGGAAAAGGTCCTTCCTTATGACCCCCAGCTCGCTCTACCGGTGTGCGTCAAGGCGAAAGGGGCCTGCCCTCCGGAGGATGTGGGCGGACTCTGGGGTTATTACGAGCTTCTCGACGCGCTGCGCGATCCCCAACATCCGTCTCATGCAGAGTTCGCGGAATGGATCGGCGGCGAATTCGATCCGGATGCCTACGACCTGGTCGAGGTGAATGCGCGACTTCAGGAGTTGCGCCGATGAGGCTATCCGCAGGCAGCGCGGCACGGGAGTGCCGGACGAGGGAGGACTAGAGGTGCGCGCTTCCAATCCGGGGCAAGGCGGGATGCTGAGCGTCCCCCCAACCGCTGAGGAGTTGATCCGGAGGCTGCGTGCGGCGCTTCCATTTTCCGCGGTGGTTGCCAAGTCTGCGATGAGGTCTGCGATGGGCATACCGAATACCGACGGAGAGCGGTTGGTGCGGAATAAGACGCGCATCGAGATCTGCGACCTGGTCGATGGCGGGTACGGCGGCGGGGTGGTCTGCGTCGCCGAGCTACCGCACTGTCGTGACGTGCTGGCCCTCTCCATCACCCATCTGCGCTTCGACCTGGGCCATCCGTTGTATCGGGAGATACGCGCCTACCAGATCCATCGGATCAAGGAGACTGCGGCGGTTCGGCTTCGGGAACGGGCGTGATGGCGCCGTACCTCATGACCGCCGCCGACATAGGGCGCAAGCCCTTCGACCCGGTGCTGAGTGGGACGCGGGCCCGCCACACCGGCCAGCGGACGCAGCCCCCGGGTAGATCAAGCCGGTGCGGACCCAGCCGGGCCGCCGGGGCGAACGGGAACCTAGACACAAACGCAGCCCACGCGCATTGCGAATTCACATTCATCAACGAGGAGCCAACATGCTGAACTGGGATGATCCCCTGACCCTCACCCCGAATCGGCGCGAACCGCCCATGACGCCTGCGGCTGACCCCGAGCCCCGGGGGCCCTCGTTCCAACCCGCCTTGCGCGCCCACGACACGGCGGGGCACGTGCGCCCTGGCCAGGGGGTAGTCGCCAACGAGGTCATCATGGCCACCGCCGGGGCGGCCCCGGTGGTGAATCCAGAGGGCCCCGCGCCGGTGGCCGGGCTCGCCGCCCATGCCTTCGACCACAACGCCGAAGGCGGCGCCACCGGGCTCGAGCGCCTGGAGATGGGCGCGGGCCGGATCCGGGTGGACGACAAGCGCATCATCAACTGCCGCGCGGACCTCAACCAGCTCGTGCCCTTCAAGTACGACTGGGCCTGGCAGAAGTATCTCGACGCCTGCGCCAACCACTGGATGCCCCAAGAGATCAACATGAACGCGGACATCGCCCTGTGGAAGAACCCCACCGGGCTCTCCGAGGACGAGCGCACCATCGTCAAGCGCACTCTCGGTTTCTTCTCCACCGCCGACTCCCTGGTGGCCAACAACCTGGTGCTGGCGGTGTACCGCCACATCACCAACCCCGAGTGCCGCCAGTACCTGCTGCGCCAGGCCTTCGAGGAGGCCCTGCACACCCACGCCTATCAGTACGCGGTGGAGTCTCTCGGGCTCGATGAAGGCGAAATCTTCAACATGTACCGGGAGGTTCCGGCGGTGGCGCGCAAGGCCGACTGGGCCCTGCCCTTCACCCAGTACCTGGCCGACCCCCACTTCCACACCGGCACCGCGGAGAACGACCAGAAGCTGCTGCGCGAGATGGTGGCCTTCTACGTGATCTTCGAGGGCATCTTCTTCTACGTGGGTTTCGTGCAGATCCTGAGCATGGGCCGGCGCAACAAGATGACCGGCATCGCCGAGCAGTTCCAGTACATCCTGCGCGATGAGTCGATGCACATGAACTTTGGCATCGACGTGATCAACCAGATCAAGATCGAGAACCCGCACCTCTGGACCCCCGAGCTCAAGGGGGAGATCGCGCAGATGATTCGCGATGCGGTGGCGCTGGAGACCCAGTACGCCTACGACACCATGCCGCGCGGCGTGCTGGGGCTGAACGCGCCCATGTTCGAGGAGTACCTCAAATTCATCGCCAACCGCCGCTGCGCGCAAATCGGCCTGCCCGAGCAATACCCCGGCGCCACCAATCCCTTCCCCTGGATGTCGGAGGTGCTGGACCTGAAGAAGGAGAAGAACTTCTTCGAGACCCGGGTCACGGAGTACCAGACCGGCGGCACCCTGAACTGGGATTGATTGTGCCCCGGCAGCGGAGTGCCGCACCCCCGTGGGCCGGCGGCAACGAAACCCGCCTTCTCGGACCCGGATGTCCGGGGAGGCACCCGAAAGCACTTGGAGACGGTCCACCCGACCAACCGCAGGCAGCCAAGCAGAGACCCAAGGCCATGAACATGCGCGTTGAGCACCACCGCACCCTCCGCCAGGGCCGTTCCCCGGGACTCGCGGCGCCGAACGAACCGCCACCGAGCGCACCCCAGGCGGCCGTCTCCGGCAGCCGCTTCCTCGAGCCCCTGCGCCTGACCGAGGCCCAGAAGCGGACCATGATCAGGGAGCTGGGCAACCAGCGCATCGGTGACCAGGAAAGCTGCCAGCTCTTCACCGGCGCGGTGGAATACCAGTTGGGCACCTTCCACCACTACGCCCGTCTGGAAGAGGTGCCAGCCCCGACGCCGGGTCCGCGTCAAGCCACGCCCACCCTCGCGGGGGTCAAGCAGGCGGCGGATGCACTGCTCGGGTCCCTCGATCGGATCCCCCCTGAGCGGGTCCCCGAGCTTGCCGAAGCGGTGGAGGAGGCCTGGCGTGCGGCCTGGATCAGGCGCCTACGCTGCGAGCTGCACCGGCTGGCGAAGGCCTGCGACCAGCCCGCGGCGCCGCCGCCGGTGGAGGCAACGGTCAAGCTGCCCGCCGCGGATGCGGCAACCACCCGCCGGTTCGTCCGCTCCATGGCGCGCACCTTCGAGGAATGCTTCGAGCAGCAGGCGAGCCTGACCTCCGGGAGCGCTTTCCGCATCGCCTTGGATCTGCTCACCTCCGCCGCCGGCATCCGGCTGGGCTCGCTGGACACCCTCGCCGGCAAGGGCCCCGAAGGGTCCCGTTAACGCCCCCTTCTCCCTACCCAGATCACAGGATCACACCATGCTCTGTAGCCACTGCCGTAGCCACATGGTCGCCACCCACAAACAGCAGGAGGGGCGCTCGCAGCAGACCAGCTACCTCTGCCCACTGTGCGGCGCCAAGGCCGCTTCCTTCCGCATGCTTGCCGCGCACGAAATCGCCGCCGGGTGCTTCCCCAGCGCACTCGGCTTCGCCAACCGGGGTAGCGGGCTGTAGCAACCGCTTAGGCCCGCGCTTTGCGCCCAAACCGCTGGACGCGCCGGCCCCGGTTGAGGCGGCGCGGCCAAGGCCGCAAACGCCGATCTGAGGATTCAGGCCACCGATTCGCGGTGCCGCTGGGCCAGGCGGGTGTAGTGCTCCGCCGTGTACACCAGATACTCCTGCTCCTGATCGGTGATCACCCGCACCCGCCGCACCGGCGCGCCCACCCACAGATAGCCGCCCTGCAGCACCTTGCCCGGGGGCACCAGGGCGCCCGCCCCCACCAGGGTGAAGGGCTCGATGCACACCCCATCGAGCACTCGGGCGCCGATGCCGATCAGGCAGTGGTGATGAATCTCGCAGCCGTGCAGCACCACCTGATGCCCCACCGTGACATGGTCATGGAGCACCAGCGGATGCCCGCCCGGCACGAACCGGCTGTCGTGGGAAACGTGCAGGGTCGAGCCGTCCTGGATGTTGGTATCGTTACCGATGCGGACCTGGTGGATGTCTCCGCGGATCACCGTCATCGGCCACACCGAGGATCGCGCCCCGATCTCCACATCGCCGATCACCACGGCGGTCTCGTCCACCCAGGCATCGGCGGCGATACGCGGTCGCTGCCCGGAGAATGCCCTGATACTGGCCATCGTCTGCCCCCTTTGCTGCCCATTCAGACTGTCTATCAGGACCGCATTTTGCGCCCCTCCCGCGGCTGAAACCAGCCCGTCGAGGCACCCTTGGTTATACTGCCGCTTGCTGCCAGTCTGCTAACGGAGGGGCGTATGGAGATCTTCCTGTTCCTGGTCCTCGGGGCCATCCTGCTCGGCCTGATCTATGGGGTGGTGATCTACAACAACCTGGTCAACCTCAAGCACGGCGTCTCCAAGGCCTGGGCCAACATCGACGTCCTGCTTAAGCAGCGGCATGACGAGCTGCCCAAGCTGGTGGAGACCTGCAAGCAGTAC
>JAEHCY010000147.1 GCA_016880695.1 Chromatiaceae bacterium
CGACGGCGCCTTGCCGTCGCGGCCTGTTTCTGTTTGTGGGGTGCGGAAATCTGGCTCTTCAGCGGGTTGGCGGTGGGCTGGAGCAGGCCGGCCGCTTTGGGCGCTCAGCGGTCGCCCCTCGTGCGGGGGATGGGGCGTGGATTTTGCGGAGAGGGCGTGAGGCCGCAGGTTGTCCACCGCGGCTGTGTGCGGGCGCGGTGGCAGGTCATGGTCTATAGTTGAGTGCGGCTGTGGCGGGGATTCTGGCGTCGGGGGGGCGTCCGGAAGATCAGATCAGGATTCGACCCCACTTGCCTTTCGCATCGGGGTCCTGTCTACAGCCCAGGTTAAAGTCGCTGGACAACGCTCGGGATTGCTTTGTTGTGCGGCCTCTCGCCATAATGGCGGGGACAGCGTCTCCGCCTGGGAGATCGCTGTTCGGATCATCAAGCGCCTGAGTGGAACCGAAGAAGGCTGTCTGGGTCCGATCTTATCCTTAACCTCGAACCCCTCAAGTAGGATTGCCGATGCCAAAACCCAATTACGCCTACGAGAAACGCCAGCGTGAAGCCGCCAAGAAGGAGAAAAAGGCCGAGAAGCGCGAGCGCAAGACGCCAACCAACGAGACCGGCTCTAGCCCGGAGGATTCACCGGCGCCTCGGCCCGAGGCGTAGGCCCTCATCTCGCCGCTTTCAGGTACCCCCAATCGCCGGCAAAGGCGCTTGGCTCATTGAGTCTGTCGAAACCGCTGTTGACCCCTTCATATGGGGCCTATCGTATCAGCGGCTGTCGTGGTGAGATCGGTCCGATCCCCGCGAACAGCCGCCGTCGCAATGGTCGCAGCGGTTCTCGAGGCTCGCCCCATCGGGGTCGGTCTTCCTGAGCCAGAGTTGAAAGGCGACCCAGGCGCCGCAGAGTACGGCGAGTCCCAGGATCGCGAGCAGGTAACCCCCCACTGTGTTAAGTCGCGGTGAAGAGGCCGGAGAAGCCCATGAAGGCCATGGACAGGATGCTGGCGATGATGAGACTCATGGCGGTACCGCGAATCAAGCGAGGTACAGGGGCCAGCTCCGTTTCCTGCCGCAGCCCGGCCATCAGCACCATGGCCAGGGTGAAGCCGAGGCCCGACCCCAGGGCATAGACCAAACCCTCTACCAGACCAAAGCCTTTTTTGGTAGCGAAGATCGCGACCGCGAGAACGGCGCAGTTGGTGGTGATGAGCGGCAGGTAGATCCCCAGTGCCCGGAACAGGACGGGGCTCGACTTCTTGATCACCATCTCGATGAACTGCACCATGCTGGCGATGACCACGATGAAGCTGATCAGCCGCAGGTAGGGGGCGTGCTCCAGGACGAAGCTGTTTAGGAACCAGACGCAGAGGGCGGTGACGAGCATGACGAAGGAAGTGGCCATCCCCAGCCGGAAGGCGGTGTCTAGACGTTGAGTCACGCCCAAAAAGGGACACATCCCGAGAAAGTAGGCCAGGACAAAGTTGTTGATCAGCAGGGTGCTGACGAAGATCCAGACGAGATCTTTCATTGGGCTTGTGCCTCCATCGCGTCGAGCCGTCGCACCAGGCGCTCCTTGCGCTCCTTCAACCAACTAAAAAACAGCAGCAGGAGCCCGAGGGTGAGGAAGCCGCCGGGCGGCAGGATCATGATGACCCAGGGCTCGAAGTGGGGGCCGAATAGGCTGAAGCCGAATAGGCTGCCTGCGCCCAGAATCTCCCGCACGCTCCCCAAGGCGGTCAGGGCAAACAGGAACCCGATGCCCATGCCGAGGGCGTCCAGCAACGCCAGTCGCACGGGATTGTGGGCCGCGAAAGCCTCTTGGCGGGCCATGATGATGCAGTTGACGACGATCAGCGCAATGAAGGGTCCCAGTGCCTCGTGCGCCTTCGGCAACAGGGCCTCCAGGCCGTAGTCGATGACGGTCACGAAGGTGGCGATGATGACCACGTAGGTGGCCATGCGCACCTGCTCTGGTATCCAGCGTTGGAGCGCGGAGACGAAAAAGCTCGACCCCATCAGGACGAAACAGGTAGCCCCCCCCATGACGAGGGCGTTTTCCGCCGTATTGGTGACTGCCAGGGTGGGACACATGCCCAGCACCTGGACGAACACGGGATTTTGCCGCCACAGGCCCTTGATGAATTCCTGGTAGGGGTCTGGTTTGATTTTGGGCATAGTTAGTACCTGGTGCTTGGTGGCGCCGTTGGTTTCAGCGCTTCGTGCTCGTTGCGGTTGACTCTGCTCCAGAACCGGGCGCCGTTTCGAGCCGCGGCAGCCAGAGGGCATTGGCCGCGTTGACGATCTTCACCACCGCCTTGGAAGAGATGGTGGCGCCGGTGATGGCGTCGATCTGGTTGGGGGCGGATTTCTTACCCTTTTTCACCGCCACGATCTCAGGGTCGACGGACAGGGAAGCGAAGTTGGCCACGAAACCGGCGTCTTTGACGATCTTGTCCCCCGACCCCGGGGTCTCGCGGCTTTCCAGGACCTGCATACCCACTATCTTGCGCCCCTCGGGGAGATAGCCGTACAGCAACCGGATGGTGTCCACGAAGCCCGGCCCGGCCCCCCGGATGGCGTAGCCGATCAGGCTTCCGTCTGCCGCGTAGCCGCCGAGGATCACCTCCTCGCCGTCCTGCTCCCGCTCCACGACGATCAGTCGCCCGTCCCGGTGGACCATCCGGCGCAGGCTGACGGCGCCCGGCAGGACCTTCAAGACCGCCTGCTGGAGGATGAGGTCTCTGTGGGCAGTGATGGAGGCCAGGGTGGACTCGAACATCGTGACGATGATCAATCCGGACAGGAATCCGGCAAAGGCGAGGGTGGCGACCAGCCGAACGGAGCTTGGTTCGGCCACCTTGAGGATGGGCTGGGGTGCGTCTTTCATTTTGTTTCGACGCCCGTACCGAAGACCCGCGGCTGGGTGTAACGGTCGATCAGGGGCGTGACCGCGTTCATCAGCAGGATGGCGTACATCACCCCCTCGGGAAAGCCGCCAAATACCCGGATCAGCACCACCAGCAGTCCGACCCCGGCAGCGAAGATCCAGGCGCCGCGCGGAGTGAGTGGAGAGGTTACCGGGTCGGTGGCCATGTAGAAGGTGCCGATCAGCAGGCCGCCGGAAAACACCGAGAACAGGGGCCCCGGATAGTGCGCCGCATCGACCAGGTACAGGATGGCGGTGAATAGGGCCACGGTGAGCAGGATGCCCGCCGGGAGGCGCCAGTCGATATCCCGCCGCAACAACAGATACACCCCGCCCACCAGCAACAACAGCCCACTGGTCTCGCCGATGCATCCAGCCGTATTCCCGACCATCAGATCGAAGAGGGAAGTGCTCTGGTTCTCGAACTTCATCAGCCCCAGCGGCGTGGCGGCACTCACCGCGTCGTATTGTGCCTGCATGAAGGGCGGGGCGAGGTTCGAGGAATAGACCTGGAAGAATGCCGCGCCGGACGCCGGGGCGCTCCAGGTGGTCATAGCATTGGGAAAGGTGCCGCTCAGGAAGGCACGCCCCACCAGGGCCGGGTTGAACAGGTTGTATCCCAGACCGCCCCAGATCAGCTTGCCCAGGCCGATGGATACGGCCCCCCCGATGAAGGCGATCCACAAGGGCACCGCGGGCGGTAGGGTCAGGCCAAGCAAGAGACCAGTGAGTAGGCCGCTGCCGTCCGCTAGGCGCCGCTTGCGGGTTTCCACTGGCGAAAAGGCCCACTCGGTGAGGACGGCCCCGGCGATGCTGGCCAGCAACACCAGGAGGGCACCCAGGCCGAAGAACCAGAGTCCGGCCAAGGTCGCCGGCACCAGGGCGTAGATCACCTCCCGCATGGCCTGGGCGGTGGTCATGGCCTGCTTGAGCAGGGGCGATGGCTGCACCAGTAGCCGGGGATCTTTTTGCTTCACGTGGTTTTGCTCGCGTTCATTGGCGCTTATGGGCAGACAATCGCCCGGTACCGATTCATCCCTTGGCCTTCCTGTGCCACAGGCTGCTCTTGGCGCTGCGGATCAACTGCACGATGGGGATCCCGGAGGGGCAGGAATAGGTGCAGGACCCGCACTCCACGCACTCCATCAGGTCGGCCCCCTTCATCTCGTCGTACAGGCGGGCCTTGGCCAGGCGGGCCAGCTTGGACGGGTTGAGGAAATAGGGACAGGCCTCCACGCAGCGGCCGCAGCGGATGCAGGGGTACTCCGCGGGGCGAGCGGCCTCCTTGGCGGTAAAAGCGAGCACCCCGGCGCTGATCTTGACGATGGGGGCGTCCAGGCTGGCGATAGGGGTGCCCATCATGGGGCCACCCATGATGACCTCCTTGGTGTCCGCCTTCAGCCCGCCGCAGAAGCGCAGCACCTCGCGTACTGGGGTGCCCAAGGGCACCACCAGATTGGCCGGATAGGTAACCCCTGGACCGGACACGGTGACCCGCCGGTCGATGTAGGGCATGCCGTGGTCGAACCAATCGGCGATGGCGGCCAGGGTGCCGACGTTGTTCATGACGATTCCGAGCTCCACCGAGCGCACACCCTTGGGGACCTCGATACCGAGCAAGGACTTGATCAGCATCTTGGAGTCGCCCTGCGGGTACTTCACGCGCAGGGGCACGACCCGGATCGGCCGATCGCGTCCGATGCGCTCGCGCAGGATCGCCACGGCGTCTGGTTTGTTGAGCTCGATGCCGATGATCGTCTCCTCCACCCCCAGCAGGGTGTGCAGGATCTCGATCCCCTTGAGGACGGCGTCCGGCTGCTCCACCATCACCCGGTGGTCGTTGGTCAGGAAAGGCTCGCATTCGGCGCCGTTGGCGATCAGGTACTTGACCTTCACCCCCTCGCGCAGGGAGTACTTGACGTGGGCCGGCAGGGCGGCGCCGCCCAGGCCGACGATCCCCGCTCTCTGCACCTCGGCGCTCAGCTCGTCGAGGCTCAGCCGGTGCCAATCCGGTCGGGGGGCCGGATCCAGGCGCTGGGTGGCGAAGGGGTCAGCCTCGATCTCGATGGCCTGCTCGAAGTCCCCGCTCGGAGAGCGACGGTTGCCGATAGCGCGCACCCAACCGGTGATTGGGCTGTGCAGGCTGGTGGAGAAAAAGGCGGCGGGCTCGGCGATGAGCTGGCCGCGATGCACTCGCTCTCCCACCGCAACTACAGGCCTTGGCGGCGCGCCCAGGCTCTGGTTGAGGGGCAGCACGTAGCGGTCCATGAAGGGCATGCGCTGGGTGGGCAGCGCGGCCGTTCGCTCCTTGACCTCGGGGGGGTGGATACCGTGGGCGAAGCCGCGCTCGAGCAGGGAGCCAAAAGGAAACATATCAACTGGCCCGATCCTGGTTGGGGGCGGCTTCGCGATAACCCGCGAGCCGCAGCAGGCGTTCGCGCATCTCGCGCCGGGTCTCTTCCTGGAGCTCCGCGCGCAGGCCGCGCAGGCGGGCCTCGTAGCCCTCGGCCTGGGCCGCGAGCTCGGCCTGATGTCCCACCGCCATCCGCTCGGCGGCCTCCCGTTCGACCCGCGCGGTGAACGGCGTCACCAGGCCGGCCAGCTCCTGGAGCATGCGCCAGGCATCTAGCCTTTCCTGGCTAACCTTGACCAGCCGCTCATCCACCCGCAAGCGCCCAGTTTCGCTGCCGTTACCGCCGCGCGCCACGAAGGGTGTGCGCTTGCGCCGCTCCTTGGGGCTCAGAGCGAGATAATCCGCCAGCGCTGTGGGGCCGGGGTCCTCCTCTCTCAGGGGCGAGAAGAGGCCGGCGAAGCGACCCTCCCCCAGCGCCCAATGAGCCGCGGTGACAAACCCCGTCTCGCCGTTGCCGGCCAGGGGTTGCAGGGGGTCGGGATTGCCCTCCAGATCGAGGCGGGAACCAAACACCCCCTCGCCCTCGGGGCGATAGCGGAACAGGGGCATGACCCGGGCCGCCACCGCCTCCCGTGCCCGCTCCAGCATGCGCTCCGCGGCGAAGCCATGGCGCGTGGGGCTGGGGGCGTGCACCTGGATCAGGGCCGGACCCGGATGGCGCAGTGCCTGCTCCAGGCTCTCCATGAGGTGCTCGGGGGCACCGAGGCCGCTCTGCGCGATGAAGGCGTCGCGCTGGCTGAGGGCCAGCAGGGCGAGATTGGCGGTCGCATCGGCTGCGCCGGCGAGCGAGGCCTCGAGCTGCGCCGGGGCGGCCAGGCCGAGGTCCAGGTCGGCCAGCACCAGGAGCTTGACCGGCAGGTCCGTCCCCAGCAACCAGACCACCTGGGCCAGCCCGCGGCCGGCCAGGACGCCGCCCTCGCCTACCAACAGCAGGGCGGGACAGCGGGTCCGTTCCTCCGGGTCGAGGTCGCGCCAGCTCAAGCCGTCCAGCTCCGGCCAACGCCGGGCGGCGTCGTCCGGGTGCTCCAGCTCCAGGCGGGCCTTGCGCAGGAGGACCAGCCCCTCGAGCGCCTGGCGTAGTTGTCCCTCGATCAGGCCGGCGGCAAGCTGGGCGCCGTCGCCGGTGGGGTCGAGGACGACGGGGACCGCGCAGGGGTTGTCGGGGAAGGCGAGGGTATCGCCGGGGCCTAGCACCAGACCCGCCCGGGCGCGTCCGATTCCCTGGCGCCCGGTGCTCAACCTCCAGGCCAGGTCGCCCAGACCGCGGGCAAGGTTCACCAACCGGCGCAGGCGCGGGGCGTCCACCGCGTGGTTGATCGCCTGCTCCGCTTGCCCTAGGAAGGCCCCCAGATTCGCGCGCGGGCCTGCACCCTCCAGGCTGTGGGACAGGGCGTCGAGGTCGTCGGCGGGCAGGGCGTCGGTCAGCAGGCTGCGGATCAAGGCCCTGATCTTGTCTCCGGTCGCGCCGGCCTCCTGGGCGTAGGCCGCGATCCTTGGCCCCTGGAGTGCCTCCGCGGCGGCCAGGGCCAGACGCAGTGCCAGCTTCGCCCCCGAGCCCGGCTCCACTCCGTCCCCGCCCGCCAGCGACTGGCCAGGGGAGCGGGCCAGAAGTGCGGCCGCGGCGGCGCCGACCTCGGGGTTCGCCCCCACCCGGCGGATGGTGTCGCCTTCGGTCTCGGGCAACAGGTCCCAAGCCCGGTGGACGCGCCGCGCCTGGGCGAGCGCCTCGTCATCCTGGCGCCGCATCCGCAGCGCCCCCGGGGCGCAGGCGTGCTCGCAGACACCGCAACCCTTGCAGGTATCGGGGTCTAGGGCCAGAGCCAACAGCTCGCCGGCGCGAAAGAAGGGCGTGGCGACCGCCAACGGCACGGCGCCAATGGCGGCCTTCACCGCCTCCAGGCCCTGGGCGATCATGGCCTTGCGTTCCTCGGGGAATGGCAGGCCGCCCTGGATGCAGTCGTAGGCAGCGGCGAACAGCTCCGCGGCCGTGGTGCGCCCGGTCTCAGCCGGGCCCTCGCGGCACAAACCGACCACGCCGGCGGCGAGCGCGGTGGCCACCGGCCGCAGCGCGTGGGCGCCGGCCGCCCCCATGCCGGCATCGATCAAG
>JAEHCY010000148.1 GCA_016880695.1 Chromatiaceae bacterium
GGCAGGCGCACGCCGATGAATGGGCGATCCGGGATTCCTTCACGCAGCTCCAGACGGAGCAGCCCCACCCGCTGCTCTCGGACGCGCTCCTGACACTCATCCGCGATCGCGCCGTCGAGGTCGCACGGCTGTGGGTATCCGACGTGCAGACGAACCCCACCACCGGCGCCTACGCCCGGCGCGAAGCCCCCCACTTGGCCGCTCAGGCCGCGGGCACCCTCGCGCAGTTCGCCCGCTGGTGGTCGGGGGACGAGGCGCGCGCCGAGATGCGCGGGCACTTTCGCCGCCAGGCGGCCTGCCTGCGGGCCCGTGGCGCACAGCTGCACGAGGTGCTGAGCGCCCTCATGCTGCTGCGCAAGACGATCTGGACCTTCGCCCGCGATCAGGGCGTTTGGGAGCGCCCCATCGACGTCTACCGCGTGCTCGAGCTGGACCGGCGGCTGGTGCTGTTCTTCGACCGCGCGCTCTTCCACGCCGCCCGCGGGTACTGGGAGGAATCCGCCGGGTAGTCCGCTCGCGGGGCCGACTGCGAGGGCGTCCCCTCGAGCATGAGCGGCCGGCAGAGCCGATGGCGGGCCGCAGCCAGCTGTAAACACCAATCATCTTGTCATGGAGAACGGATCCGGGAGCGGGCGCCCCTCCGTGCAACAATGCGGCAGTACGATCCGCGCCGGTGGCGCTCCTCGGGTCCCGGCCCCGGGGCGCCAAACGCATCACCGAATGCTGGCTACGCCGAACCAAGACTGCGCCAAGCTCAGAATTCGCGCTGTTTTAGCCGGTGCCCTCCGCGGGTCCGCCCACCCCCTTGGGCAGGAAGAATTCGTTTGATTTGCCCCCCCACCGTGCTATACTTCCATCGAGCCCCAACAGGTGCCATGAGGGTTCATAAGGGTTCGCCAGCGGGATGGCCTGCAGGTGGGCCTATGGAGAGGCACCTATTTCCGGAGTCCTCAGTTCTGGGTGGTGGTGAAGAGGGGGAAGTCTCCCGAGAGGGAGTGGGTTACTTCCCAATTTGATCTTGCATCAGTGGTTAAGGTAAGCGCTAAGGAGGTCAACTCAAATGAGAAAGGTGCTTCTTGCTCTAGCGCTACTGGGTGTTGCAACGAGCGCGTGGGCGGATCCGGCCGATCTGGGTGGTGGCGTGTTCATCGCGCACTACGAGGCCGCGGTTCAATACTGCATCGACCCCACCGACTATTGCGCTCTGTACGCCCCGTACGCGATCAGCGATCCTGCTCAGGCCGTGGTCCAGCTGCCAGACGACTATGCTCTGGTTTGGTACGTGCTGGCGGCTTGGCAGAATGAAGCCAAGACGTGGTGCGGCACCGAGTTCGGATTCAATGACTACACCGCAGCGGCCTTCACGTACTTCGGTCAGGCTCCGTGCTTCCCGGTCACGGGTGGTCTCGAGATCCCGACCGCGAACTGGCCCGGCCCGGTAGAGGGAACAGCGTTCGTCACGACTGGCGACCCCTGGTCCGGTAACTACAAGCCGGTGTACTGGTTCACTGGTA
>JAEHCY010000149.1 GCA_016880695.1 Chromatiaceae bacterium
AGGGGATGGCTCGGTCACGGTGGTTCCGGTGGCGTGGTGGCGGGTGTGAGAGGATCCCCGCGTTGTGAGATCCGGGGCGACTATAGGAAACCAGACGCCTTGCCACCTTGAGAACGGTCAATGGGCTCAAGGGGCGTAAGCCCCGGGCGGCCATCACCTGTGGTACGGCGAGTGCTCTTGGGCGGGGACTGGCGCCACCCCAACACCCGCTGGGCTGGGCAATGCCATGGCAGGCGACGTTGCGCGAGGGGCGAGCGAATGGAAGAATGCTAGCTCAAGCAAATCAGAGGGGGGGAAGAGCTCATGCGGAGGCTGACCACTGTCATTGGCCTGTCGGTGATCCTGTCGGCCTGCGCCACGGATCCCCTGTTGCAGCGCTGCTACGAGGACGTCCAGGCAAGCGACTTTCCCCTCGGTAGGCGCATCGAGGTGAATTTTGCGCCGGGCGGAATACATCGCAGCAAGGGCCGCGATTGGGCGATCATTCCGGTCAAGGATCAACAGGGCAACGCGGATTGGTTGGTCTGCGAGTACGACCAGGTGACTGGTCAGTTGCTCTCCATGAATTCGGCGGATGTGATTGACCGCGAGGTTGCCTGCAGCAGCCCTTGCCGAACGTCCGATTTCAACTACTCGATCTCGCGTTGAGCCCGCGCGCGCCGGCGCTCGGGTAGGGTTTGACCGACCGGGCGCTGCCTTACCCTGCAGCGTACAACCCGAGGGGTAACAGCGGCGTCGCCTCGCTCGCGCGATTCGGTGACCGGGTCTGGTATCCTCGCTACCTCGCGAATGGCGGATGATTCAGTTGGGCCAGAGCCCTTGGCGGCGGTGTGCTCCGAGGGTGGTGTGCGAATCGGGGGCGCGTTTCTCAGTCCTTGGTCGGCGCCGGCCACCCCCGCCGGTCACAATCCCCAGCCTGGCCAGCCGAGGCGGTTTTTTCGTGGCTGTGCTCTGATGATAAACTTAAATAAATTGAATCGGTAAGAGAGGTTTCATGGCAGGTCACAGCAAGTGGGCCAACATCAAGCACCGAAAGGACGCCCAGGACAAGAAACGCGGCCAGGTGTGGACCAAGGTGATTCGCGAGATCACGGTGGCGGCACGCGAGGGTGGCGGTGATGCCTCGGCGAACCCCCGGTTGCGTCTGGCGATGGACAAGGCGGTCGCGGTGAATATCCCCAAGGACACGGTGGAGCGTGCCATCGCCCGCGGTGCCGGGAACATGGAGGGCGAGAACTACGAGGAGCTGCGTTACGAGGGTTACGGTCCCGGCGGAACCGCCATCATGGTGGACTGCATGACCGACAACCGTAACCGCACCGCCGCCGAGGTGCGCCATGCCTTCAACAAGTGCGGCGGCAATCTCGGCACCGACGGCTCCGTGGCCTATCTCTTCCGCAAGCAGGGCGTATTGAGCTACCCGCCCGGTTCCGACGAGGATGCGGTGATGGAGGCGGCCCTGGAGGCTGGGGGCGAGGATGTGGTGGGCAATGAGGATGGCTCGGTCGATTTGTTTACCGACCCCGAGCTGTTTTCCCCGGTGCGCGATGCCATGGTGGCCGCGGGCTTGACCCCCGCCAACGCCGAGATCACCTACAACGCCTTCAACCAGAACGAGCTCGGGCGTGAGGATGCGGAGAAGCTCCTAAAGCTGGTGGATGCCCTGGAGGATCTCGACGATGTACAACAGGTGTACACCAACGCCTCGATCTCGGACGCGATCCTGGAGCAGCTCGGCTGAATCCGCACCCGCAACCGGGACCACGGGGGGCGAGCAGCGAGGTCTCCGGCCGATGAGCGGACGGGGTCGGGAGTCACGGCGCATCCTCGGCATCGACCCGGGCTCACGGATCACCGGATATGCCGTCATCGACAGCGATGGTCAACGCAGCCAGCACCGGGCGAGTGGTTGCATTCGCATCGGGGCCGAGCCCTGGCCGGATCGGTTGGGCAACCTCTTTCGTGCCGTCAGCGCCGTGGTGGAGCAGTACGCCCCGGCCGATCTGGCGGTCGAGCAGGTGTTCTTTGCCCGCGACCCGAGCGCCGCACTCAAGCTCGGCCAGGCGCGGGGGGCGATCCTCTGCGCTGCGCTGCAGGCCGGTGTGGCGGTCTACGAATACAGCGCGAGAGCGGTGAAGCTCGCGGTGGTCGGCACGGGCGGCGCCGACAAGGCGCAGGTTCAGCACATGGTCCGGGTGCTGCTTGCCCTCGCGGAAGAGCCTGCGGAGGACGAGGCGGACGCCCTCGCGGCGGCCATCTGTCACGCCCACTCCCTGGGTGCCCTCGGGGGGCGTGGGGCGGTCGCTTCCTGGAGGGACTGGAGCCCATGATTGGGCGTCTGCGTGGGGTGCTGGTCTACAAGAAGCCCCCCCAGTTGATGGTCGAGGTGGGTGGGGTCGGCTACGAGCTCGAGGCTCCGATGTCCACCTTTTATGAGCTACCCGAGGTGGGGGTCGAAACCACGCTCTTTACCCACCTGGTGGTGCGCGAGGATGCCCAGGTGCTCTACGCCTTTGCCCGGGAGTCGGAGCGCGGGCTGTTCCGGGTGTTGTTGCGGGTGACCGGGGTAGGGGCCAAGCTGGGCCTTGCGATCCTCTCGGGAATGGATGCGGAGAGCTTCAGCCGCTGCATCGAGCAGGAGGATATTCCGGCCCTCATCCGGCTTCCGGGCATCGGCAGGAGAACCGCCGAACGCCTGATTCTGGAGCTGCGGGATCGCCTCGACCAGATCCCCTTGGGGCGCGCGAGCGGTCCCGGCCGGGCGGGTGTCGCCGCCGTTGCGGCTGTCTCCCCGCTGGAGGATGCCGCGAGCGCCCTGGTGGCGCTGGGGTACCGTCCAGCGGACGCAAACCGCATGGTGCGGGCGGTGGATTCGGGATCGCTGAGCAGCGAGGAGATCATCCGGGCCGCCCTGAAGGCGGCGGCGAGGCTGTGAGCGCTTGTGGTTTCCAGGGCAGAACCGACTCGCTCGGGGGTACGCCGAAGGGGTTGCGGAGGGGGACACCGATCTTGAGCACGGCGGTCGGTGATAAGGGTTACCGGGGGTCGCGGCGTTGGTAGCGAAGGGTCGGCTGATCGGCGCGGAGGCGGAGGATGAGGATGCACTCGTCGATCGGGCCATCCGTCCCAAGCGCTTGGCCGACTATGTGGGGCAGCCGAGCGTGCGCGAGCAGATGGAGATCTTCATCTATGCCGCTCGCGAGCGGCGCGAAGCCCTCGATCACGTGCTCATCTTCGGGCCACCGGGGCTCGGCAAGACCACCCTGGCGCACATCGTCGCCTATGAGATGAATGTCAACCTGCGCCAGACCTCCGGCCCAGTCCTGGAGAAGCCCGGAGACCTCGCGGCGCTGCTCACCAACCTCGAGCCAGGGGATGTGCTATTCATCGATGAGATCCACCGCCTGAGCCCGGTGGTGGAGGAGGTGCTCTATCCGGCGATGGAGGATTACCAGCTCGATATCCTGATCGGCGAGGGACCTGCCGCCCGCTCCATCCGGCTCGACCTGCCTTCGTTCACCCTGGTGGGTGCCACCACCCGGGCCGGGCTTCTGACCTCGCCGCTGCGCGACCGGTTCGGTATCGTCCAGCGCCTGGAGTTCTACAGCCCCGAAGAGCTCACCCGTATCGTGCAGCGCTCGGCCGGTATCCTGGCCGTCGATATCGATGCCGAGGGGGCCCGGGAGATCGCCCGCCGCTCGCGGGGCACCCCGCGTGTCGCCAATCGCCTGTTGCGGCGGGTGCGAGACTTCGCTCAGGTACGGGCGCAGGGGCGCATCAGCGCAGAGGTCGCGGACCAGGGCCTTACCCTGCTCAAGGTGGATGCCCGCGGCTTCGACCAGATGGACCGCCGGCTGTTGTCCACTGTGATCGAGCGGTTCGACGGCGGCCCGGTGGGTGTGGAGAGCCTGGCCGCCGCCATCGGTGAGGAGCGCGGAACCATCGAGGACGTACTCGAGCCTTATCTGATTCAGCAGGGGTTTCTGATGCGCACCCCGCGGGGACGGGTGGCCACCCAGATCGCCTATCTCCATTTCGGGCTTACTCCGCCCCGTGACATGCTCGGGTCCCGGGCGGTCAATCTGGAGCTGTTCGCCGAGCCGGCGGGCCCGGGTCGGGAAACTGTTTAGACCTTTTTCGCCGCATCGGGTGCGAGGCAAGAGATTGCGCGATGAGTAACCCTTTCGTCTGGCCTGTCCGCGTCTACTACGAGGACACCGATGCCGGTGGGGTGGTGTTTTATGCCAACTATCTGCGGTTTATGGAGCGCGCGCGCACGGAATGGCTGCGTCACCTCGGTTATGAGCAGGATGTCCTGGCCCAGGATGAGGGCGTGTTGTTCGTCGTGCGCCGCGCCGCGGTGGACTATCGCTACCCCGCGCGGTTCAATGACCTGTTGGAGGTGACGGTGGAGGTGGTCGAGCGGGGCGGGGCTAGCTTGGGGTTCCGACAGGAGGTGCGCCGCCAAAGCGATGGTCAGCTCTGCTGTAGTGGCCTGGTGGAAGCCGCCTGTGTGCGTGCAGCCACTCTGCGGCCGAGTCGTATCCCACCCCGGTTGTTGGCGGAGATCGCCGATGTCCTCTGAATTGTCAATTATCGATCTGGTCCTGCACGCGAGCGGCGTGGTGCAGTTGGTGCTGGCCATCCTGGTGCTGGCCTCGATCCTGTCCTGGACCGTCATCTTCGATCGCGCCCGGGTGCTGAAGCGGGCGCGCCGCGCCGCCGATGAGTTCGAGCAGCGCTTCTGGACCAGCGGGGATCTCTCGCAACTCTACCGGGAGCTCAACCAAAGCGAGGCGGGGGCGCCCGGGTTGGCGGCGATCTTTCGCGCAGGGTTCAAGGAGTTCGCGCGTCTGCGAAAAAACGGACCGGACACCAACAATACGGTGCTCCAGGGGGCCCAGCGCTCCATGCGGGTGGCCTTGAGCCGGGAGATGGATAGTCTGGAGACCCATCTGCCGTTCCTTGCCACCGTGGGCTCCACCAGTCCCTACGTGGGGCTCTTTGGCACCGTTTGGGGCATCATGCACTCCTTCCATGCCCTCGGTAACGTCAAGCAGGCCACCATCGCCCTGGTGGCTCCGGGGATCTCTGAGGCCCTGGTCGCCACCGCCATCGGCCTGTTCGCCGCCATCCCGGCGGTGATCGCCTACAATCGCTACGCCACCGACGTCGAACGTCTGATCACCCGTTACGAGGAGTTCCTCGAGGAATTCTCCATGGTCCTGCAGCGGCAAACCCATGCCTAGCCTGCACCAGGGGGGCTCCGCTGGCGGTTGCCCGGGCGTAGGACGCGGGCACCGGCGCCGCCGCCCGATGTCCGAGATCAACGTCGTGCCCTACATCGACGTCATGCTGGTGCTCCTGGTGATCTTCATGATCACCGCACCGCTGCTCACCCAGGGCGTCAAGGTTGATCTTCCCGAGGCCGATGCCGAGGCCATCGAGCAGAAGGACGATCTGCCGGTGGTGATCACCGTGGACCGGAGCGGGGACTTCTACGTCGATGTGGGTGAGGGCAAGGACAAGCCCGTGGATGCCCAAACCCTGGTGGTGCGGCTGCAGGCGGTGCTCAAGTACAAGCCCAAGACCGCCATTCTGGTACGCGCCGACAGCCAGGTGGACTACGGTCGGGTGGTGCGGGCGATGGTGCTGGCCCAGGCCGCGGGCGCCCCGAGTGTGGGCCTGATCACCGAGCCCCCTCCGGCGAAAAAGGCCAGGCGCTAGATGTGGCAGGTTCTGCGCAACAACCCGAGGGCAGTGACGCTCGCGGTGGTGCTGCACCTGATCCTGCTGGTGCTGCTGCTGGTGGGTGTGGACTGGATGTTCTGGCGCAAGGTCCCGCAGCCGCCGGCCGCGGAAACCCCGGCGGTCCAGGCTACCGTGGTCGATGCCGATCAGGTGCAAAAGGAGGTATCCCGGCTCAAGAAGGCTGACGAGGAACGGGAGGCGGCCAGAAAGCGGGAAGAACAGCGTCTCGCTGATCTCCAGCGGCAGCGTAAGGAGCAGGAGGCCGCGGAAGTGACCCGCCGGGCGGAGCAGAAAAGAAAGCGCGAGGAAGAGGCGGAACACCTAGCCGATCTTAAAAAGGAGCAGGCGGAGATCGAGCGCAAGCGGGAGGCCGAAGAGGCGCGGTTGGCCGCGGCGGCAGAGAAGCGCAAGGCGGAAGAGCAGAAACAGAAGCTCGCCGAGGAGGCCCGCAAGAAGGAGGAGGATTCCAGGAAGAAGTCCGCCGAAGAGGCAAAAAAGAAGGCCGATGAAGAGGCCAAGCTGAAGGCCGCCGAAGAGGCGAAGCGTAAGGCGGAGGCGGACGCAAAAAAGAAGGCCGATGAGGAGGCCAAGCTCAAAGCGGCGGAAGACGCGAAACGCAAAGCCGCTGAAGAGGTAAAAAAGAAGGCCGATGAAGAGACTAAGCTGAAGGCCGCCGAAGAGGCGAAGCTTAAGGCGGCGGAGGATGCCAAGCGCAAGGCCGAAGCCGAGGCGCGCGCCGCGCGCGAGGCGGAGGTCAAGGCGGCGGTGCAGACGGAGCAGGATTCGCGGGAGCTGGCCAGCTACATGCTGGCCGTGCAAAACAGCATCGAGCGCGGCTGGATCAGACCCCTGGGTACGGGAGACAATCTGAGCTGTACCCTGCAGGTGCGGCTGCAGCCGGGAGGCGCGGTGGTTCCCGGAAGTGTGCGGATCATCAAGAGCAGCGGTAACCCGGCCTTCGATCTCTCGGTGGAGGCCGCGGTGTACAAGGCAGCGCCACTACCGGTGCCGAGCGGCCGCCTGTTCGAGGAGTTTCGCAGTCTGAAACTGGTGTTTCATCCGAGAAAATGACGGCAGGTCCCATGAAGAAAGTCATACTCCTAATGCTCTTTGGCTGGCAACTGATTGCGCAGGCCGGCGAGCTGACCATCGAAATTACCGGCGGTACCCAGGGTGCGCTGCCCATCGCGGTGGTGCCTTTCCAGGGCTCCGCCCCGGAAAACCTGGCCAGTATCATCGCCGCGGACCTCCAGCGCACGGGGCGGTTTCAGCCTCTGCCGGAAAAGGACCTGATCGCCCGGCCCTCCCAGCCCGATCAGGTGGATTTCGGCGACTGGCGCAAGGTGGGTGGCCACTATCTGGTCATCGGCGAGGTGCGCAGTACCGGCAAGGGCTTCGATACGGGGTTCACCCTGTTCGACGTGTTCCGCGGCGAGCAGCTTCTGGGCATGAGCCTGAGCAGCAGCGCCAAGGACCTGCGCATCACCGCTCACCGGATCGCCGACCTGATCTACGAGAAGCTGACCGGTATTCCTGGGGCCTTTGCCACCCGCATCGCCTATGTCACCGCGGTGCGCCAGGCCGACGGTAGCCAGCGCACGGCGCTCCGGGTGGCCGACTCCGATGGGCACAACCCGCAGACCATCGTGGCCTCCGCGGAACCGATCCTGTCGCCGGCCTGGTCGCCGGACGGAAACCGTATCGCCTATGTCTCTTTCGAGAACAAACAGCCTGCGGTCTACATTCAGGAGCTCACCAGCGGGCGGCGGGATCGCATCGGGCCCTTCCCGGGGATCAACTCGGCTCCCTCTTGGTCGCCCGACGGCCGACAGTTGGCGGTGACCCTATCGAAGGACGGCAATCCGGAGATCTATGCCGTCGACCTCAACAGCCAGCAGCTCCGTCGGCTCACCGACAGCCCCTCCATCGATACCGAACCGTCCTGGTCGCCGGATGGAAGCCAGATCATCTTTACCTCCGATCGCGGTGGCAGCCCCCAGCTCTATCGGATGCCGGCCGGGGGTGGGTCGGCGCAGCGCATCAGCTTCCAGGGCGACTACAACGCCCGTGCCCGCTACTCCCCCGATGGCAAGCGGCTGGCGTTCGTGACCCGGGAGAGCGGCCGGTTCCGCATTGCGGTGATGGACTTGCCGGGTGGTTCGGTCAAGACCCTATCCGACGGCGGTTTGGACGAGTCGCCAAGTTTTGCGCCCAATGGCACCATGGTACTTTATGGCACCCAGTCGGGTGGGCGAGAGGTGCTGGCGGCGGTCGCCGTCGATGGCAGCATGAGCCAGCGCATCAGCATCGATTCCGGCTCCCTGCGGGAGCCCGCATGGTCACCGATCAGGCATTGAAGCAGGAGAACCCAGTGAGAAAGCCTCTATTTTCGGCAGTCGGTATTGTGTTGATGGCGGTGTTGCTCACGGGCTGCTCCTCGACCCCGAAAGAAGAGGGGGCCGAGGTAACCACCGCGGGGGGCGGCGCTTACGGTTCGGGGGCCACTGGTTACGGCAGCGCCAGCGGTTCCTCCTCTCAGGGTTATGGTGGGAGCTCTGCGGGGGCCGCCGCTGAGCTCAATAATCCAAACAGCCCCCTGTACACACGGGTGATCTACTTCGATTTCGATAGCAACCAGATCCGTGAGGAGTACAAGGAGTCCCTACGCGCCCATGCGAAGTATCTCTCGGGCAATCCAAGCGTGCGCCTTACCCTAGAGGGGCACGCCGACGAACGGGGCACGCGGGAGTACAACCTGGCGCTCGGAGAAAATCGTGGCGAGCAGGTCAAGCGGTTCATGCAGGCCGAGGGCGCGAACGGCTCGCAGATCAGCGTTATCAGCTACGGTGAGGAGAAGCCCGCCGATGCCGGGCACGCCGATGCGTCCTGGGCCTACAATCGCCGCGCGGTGCTGGTGTACTGAGTTGTCCGCGTCCCTGACCCCCTGTTCCGCCGTTGGGTTGGTGTTGGCCAGCGCCCTCTGGCTGCCCGCGGTGGCGGGTGCCCAGTCCCTCGAACAGCGGGTTGCGCGGCTAGAGCAGATCTCGAGCGGTCAGAGTCTGTCGGATCTGGTGCTCGAGGTGCAGCGGCTGCAGCAGGAGATCCGGGAGCTGCGCGGGGAGCTTGAGGTGCAGCAGCATCTTCTCGAGGGTCTTCGCAAGCCGCAGCGGGATGTTGCCGGGGCCCCTGGTAGCGGTCCGGGCGCAGGGGCTGGCACCGGGGATGGGGCTAAGCCAGCCGCTCCATCGGCGCTGAGCGCTGTAACAGCTCCGCGGGCGGGGGCCCGGGAGTTGCCCCCAGCCGAGACCCCGGGGTCGGCCCCACGGCCCCCAGCACCCGCCTCGCAAGCGCCGGCCCGCAAGGCGCCGACGCCCGCACCTGGGGAGGAGCAGGCCTATCAGAAGGCGTTCGACCAGCTCCAGAAGAGCCACTACGAGGCGGCACGGGCCGATTTCGAGGCCTTCCTTGTCAGCTATCCCGAGGGGGCTTACGCGGATAGCGCCCGCTACTGGCTGGGTGAGTCAAGCTATGTGCAGAAGGATTACGATCGGGCGCTCGAGGAATTCAACCGGGTGATCGCCGAGCATGCCGATAGCCCCAAGGTCCCCGGCGCCCTGCTCAAGATCGGCTACATCTACGATGCGCAACGCAACACGGCACAGGCAAGGGAGGCGCTGCAGGCGCTGGTCGACAAGTATCCGGATTCCACCGAAGCTCGCCTGGCGAAGAACCGGCTGGAGAAGCTACCCAAATAGGCATCGCCGCTGTTGCTCCTGCTTTTCCGGCACAATCCCTCGAAATGACGATCTGCGTCTTCTCGGGACGAGCGTAATCGCGCTCTTTTCCTACGGCGCCGTTCGCTGCGAGGAGGCCCCAGAGCGGCCTTATTGAGGGGAAGGCGCGCCGGAATGGCGAGATCCCAGCCCAGCAAAACCGACCACCTATCCTTGAGCGTTCTACGCGTCACCGAGATCTTTCATTCCCTCCAGGGAGAGGGCCTCACCACCGGTGAACGCACGGTCTTCGTGCGCCTGACCGGATGTCCGCTGCGCTGCCACTACTGCGACACCCCCTATGCCTTCAAGGGCGGTGTCCCTATGGGCATTCCGGAGATCCTGGAGCAGGTCGGCGGGTACGCGCCCCGCTTCGTCACCATCACCGGGGGCGAGCCCCTGGCGCAGGCGGCCTCTGGCGAGCTTCTGGGTGCCCTGTGCGACTGCGGTTACCAGGTCTCCCTCGAGACCAGTGGTGCGCTCCCGGTCGGAGGGCTCGATGAGCGGGTGGTTAAGGTGCTCGACATCAAGACGCCGGGCTCAGGCGAAGTGGCCAAAAACCTCGTTGGCAACCTCCAACACCTGTCCCGTGGGGATCAGATCAAGTTCGTCATCTGTCACGAGGCGGACTACCTCTGGGCACGACAGCAGGTCGCCGAGCAGTGCCTGGATCGGCGGTGCTCGGTCTTATTCTCACCGGCGGCGGGCCAGCAGGACCCGCGGCAGCTCGCGGAGTGGATCCTGCGCGATCGCTTGCCCGTGCGCCTGCAGCTCCAGCTTCACAAGCTGCTCTGGGGGGAGGCGCGCGGGCGATGACCAAGGCGGTGGTTCTGCTCTCGGGCGGGCTCGATTCGGCCACGGTTCTCGCCATGGCGCGCGCTTCGGGCTACCTCCCTTATGCCCTGATCATCGATTACGGCCAGCGTCACCGGGCGGAGTTGCGGGCGGCGGAACGGGTGGCCGATACCTTGGGCGTTGCCGAGCGTAAGGTCGTGCGGATCGATCTGGCGGCGATTGGCGGCTCGGCCCTCACCGACACCGGCATCCCGGTCCCCGAGCAGCCGAGCGAGGGCATACCGGTGACCTACGTGCCTGCCCGCAACACGGTGTTTCTTGCTGTTGCGCTGGGCTGGGCGGAGGTGCTCGACGCCCGCGACATCTTCATCGGCGTCAATGCGGTGGACTACTCCGGCTACCCTGACTGTCGGCCCGATTTCGTGTTCGCCTTCGAACGCCTCGCCAATTTGGCCACCAAGGTCGGTGTGGCGGGGGAGGGATTCCACATCCACGCGCCGCTTGTGCGGCTGAGCAAGGCGGAGATCATTGAGCGCGGTTCCGCCCTGGGGGTGGACTACGCACTTACCGTATCCTGTTATCAGGCCGACGAGGAAGGTCGCGCCTGCAGGGTGTGTGACGCCTGCCGTCTGCGTGCCCAGGGATTCGCGGAGGCGGGATGGCCGGACCCGACCCGCTACCGGGGAGCCGTACGGGAGCCCTCACCACCCGATCCTACCTGAGCGCGCCGCCGGTGCTGGGCGGTGTTGATGCGATCCCCCGTCGGCGGGGTACCGTACCCCGGAACATCGGGCGTGTCGCAGGGGGGCTCTTCTGATACTATTCGAAAATTGTTGGAAACGCGTCCGCACTCCACCAGATGTGCTCGCGTCGTCCGCTTTCCTGTCGATGTGCTCCTTGGCCTGCGTTCGTCCGATCTGAGCGTTTGCCTCGACTGGTCATCGCCGGTTGTTTGGCAGGCGATGGCCCGCGCGGACCCTCCATCCAGAATAGCTGGTTCTAAGGCCGGATTCGGCCCCGCCGGTTAGGGCGTGACCGGGAGCAATGACGGGGCGCTTGGGAGGGACTCGAGCCGGCCCCGCCGGCTCTCTGGGACCCGCATCCTATCGGTGTTGCACCTGACTCCATGACCGACCTCAGCCATATCCGTAATTTCTCCATCATCGCCCACATCGATCACGGAAAGTCGACACTGGCCGACCGTTTCATCGAGATCTGCGGGGGCTTGAGCGAGCGGGAGATGGGTGAGCAGGTGCTCGACTCCATGGATCTGGAGCGCGAGCGGGGCATCACCATCAAGGCGCAGTGCGTCACCCTGGAATATCGCGGGCGCGATGGCCGTCTCTATCGGCTCAATTTCATCGACACCCCTGGGCATGTGGATTTCTCCTACGAGGTGTCGCGTTCCCTTGCTGCGTGCGAGGGGGCACTGCTGGTGGTGGATGCCGCCCAGGGGGTCGAGGCCCAGAGTGTGGCCAATTGCTACACCGCCATTGAGCAGGGGCTCGAGGTCCTGCCGGTGCTCAACAAGATCGATCTTCCCTCGGCGGATGCCGACCGGGTGATCATGGAGATCGAGGAGATCATCGGTATCGAGGCGCGCGATGCGGTTCGGGTGAGCGCAAAGACTGGCCTGGGGGTGGATGAGCTCCTGGAGTTTCTGGTGCGGCGTGTTCCCCCGCCCCAGGGGGATGCGGATGGTCCCCTTCAGGCGCTGATCATCGACTCCTGGTTTGACTCCTATGTTGGGGTGGTCTCCTTGATCCGGGTGGTCAACGGCACCCTGCGGCGGCGCGACAAGATCCTGGTGATGTCCACCGGACGCACCTATCAGGCAGAAAAGCTGGCGGTATTCACCCCCCGGCAGACGCCGCAGGAGCAGCTCGGACCGGGCGAGGTGGGTGTGGTTTTCGCCGGGATCAAGGAGATCGAGGGTGCCCCGGTGGGGGACACCCTCACTCATGCCGATCGACGCGCGGTTGAGGCGTTGCCAGGTTTCAAGGCGATTCAGCCGCGGGTGTTCGCCGGTCTTTACCCGGTGATCTCCGATCATTATGAGGATTTGCGCGATGCCCTGAGGAAGCTCAGGCTTAACGATGCTTCGCTCTTCTACGAGCCGGAGACCTCTCAGGCTTTGGGTTTCGGGTTTCGCTGCGGGTTCCTCGGGATGCTGCACATGGAGATCGTGCAGGAGCGGCTCGAGCGCGAGTACGACCTCGATCTCATCACCACCGCCCCCACCGTGGTTTATGAGGTGCTGCGTAGCGATGGGGAAGTCCTTCGGGTGGACAATCCCGCCGACTTGCCCGATCCGAGCAAGATCGCGGAGATTCGAGAGCCCATCATCGAGGCCCATATCCTGGTGCCCCAGGACCATCTCGGCGGCGTTATCAACCTCTGCATCGAGAAGCGGGGCGTGCAAAAGCAGCTCCACTACGCCGGTGGCCAGGTGCAGGCGACCTACGAGCTGCCCATGAACGAGGTAGTGCTCGATTTCTTCGATCGCTTGAAGTCGGTGAGCCGGGGATATGCATCCTTCGAGTACGAATTCAAACGCTTTCAGGCCGCCCCCCTGGTCAAGTTGGATGTGCTGATCAATGGCGAGAAGGTCGATGCCCTCTCGATCATCCTGCACCGGCAGACCGCGGAGTTCCGCGGTCGCGAGCTCGCCGAGAAGATGCGCCAGCTGATCCCGCGGCAGATGTTCGAGGTATCGGTCCAGGCGGCCATCGGGAGCAAGATTATCGCTCGCGCCACGGTCAAGGCGTTGCGCAAGAACGTGCTCGCGAAGTGCTACGGGGGCGACATCACGCGTAAGCGCAAGCTTCTCGAAAAGCAGAAGGCGGGGAAGAAGCGCATGAAGCAGGTGGGGAATGTGGAGATCCCGCAAGAGGCATTCCTTGCCGTACTCCAGGTGGGAAAGGATAATTAAAAATTTGGGTCTGCGAGTTGCCCCCAACCGACCTTGAGACGGCTAAGGGCTAGGCGCGCGACCCCTCAGGTCGGTGTATAGACCAATGAATATAGATTTTGCCGCGATTCTCGTGCTCGCCACCCTCGTCACCGGCGGCATCTGGCTGCTCGATGCCCTGTTCTTCGCCCGGCGTAGGCGAGTGCCGGAGCAAGCGAGCGGGGACAAGCGAGCGGCGATACGGGAAGAGCCGCACCCGGGTGCCCGGGAGCCGGTGATCGTTGAGTATGCCCGCTCGTTTTTCCCGGTGATCCTGGTGGTGCTTCTGCTGCGATCGTTCGTAGTGGAGCCATTTCGCATCCCGTCGGGGTCGATGATGCCGACCCTTCTGGTGGGCGACTTCATCCTGGTCAACAAGTTCGCCTACGGATTGCGCTGGCCCGTTCTCAACCGCAAGTTCCTCGAGCTGGGGGAGCCCCAGCGGGGTGACGTGGCGGTGTTCCGCTATCCGGCGGCCCCTTCGGTGGATTACATCAAGCGCATCGTTGGGGTGCCGGGAGACCTCATCGATTATCGAGACAAGGTGCTCTACGTCAACGGCGAGCCCCAGGCGCAGAAACGCGTGGGTGGTTACACCGGCGTCGGTTCGGGGGCCCGCGAGACCGGCTCGACCGAGGGTGCCGAGCGCATAGGAGTCGTAGAGCATCCGATTCTGGTGCATCCGATGGCGCCAGACTTTGCCCCGGGCTGCCGGGAGCTGGCGGCTGGACCCCTGCGGGTGCCCCCAGGGCAGTACTTCGTGATGGGTGATAATCGGGACAACAGTAACGATAGCCGTTGCTGGGGATTCGTCCCCGAGCAGAACCTCGTCGGCAAGGCCTTTGCCATTTGGATGAATTGGGATATGGCCCGCAACGGTTTCCCCATCGATTGGAGTCGGATTGGCGGCAAGATCCCCTAGCCAGTGTGAGAGAAAGAAGGTCCGAGAATGAAGACGCGGCGATCAAAACAGCGCGGATTGGGCTCGTTCAGCAACCTGCTGATCATCCTCGTCCTGGCCGCGGTCGTACTTGCCGGACTGAAGATTGCGCCCTACTACCTCGAGTTCTACAAGGTGCAAAAGGTGGTGGACAGCCTGAAAGGCCGCGGGGACATCGCCACCCTGCCGGCCGAGCAGATCCGCCGTGTGCTCGACAATCAGCTCTATATCGATGAGATTCGGCGTCTGCAACGCGACGATATCAGCGTCAAACGCAGCGCATCCCAGGTGTTCGTCGACGTGAAATACGAGGTTCGCGAGCATCTGGTGGCGAACATTGACTTTGTGCTCGTTTTTGCCCACGCAGCAAAGCTCAACGTTGATAGCTCCCCCTGAACAACTTGCCTCCCGCCTGGGATATCGGTTTGCCGATGGCGCCTTACTCGCGCAGGCGCTGACCCATCGCAGCGCGGGAATGCACCACAATGAGCGGTTAGAGTTTCTCGGTGATGCGCTGCTCGATTTGGTCATCGCCGAGGCCCTGTTTCGGGATTGTCCCAAGGCTACGGAAGGGGAGCTCAGCCGTTTGCGCGCTTCGCTGGTGCGCAAAGACAGCCTGGCGCAGGTCGCGCGGGGGCTGGGTCTCGGGCCGCACCTGGACCTTGGCGGAGGGGAGCTGCGTAGCGGCGGCGACTCTCGCGATTCCATCCTCGCCGACGCCCTGGAGGCGGTGGTCGCCGCGGTGTATCTCGATGGGGGCTTCGAGACGGCCCGTGGGCGAATTCTGTCGTTGTTCGCGGAACCCCTGGCCGCCAGCACGGCGGTGGGCGAGGTCAAGGACCCCAAGACCCGCCTGCAGGAGCACCTGCAGTCAACCCGACGGCAGCTTCCGGAATATCGGGTGGTGGACATCGGCGGTAGCCCCCACGAGCAGACCTTCCGGGTCATGTGTCTGTTGGACGATACCGGGGAGGCCACCGAAGGGACCGGCACCAGCCGCCGTCGCGCCGAGCAGGATGCGGCGGCACGCATGATCGCGCTACTGGACTGTGATGACTGAAACCCATCGCCGCTCGGGCTACGTTGCCTTGCTCGGCAGGCCGAACGTGGGCAAGTCCACCCTGCTGAATCGGTGGCTGGGGCAGGCGCTGGTCATCACCTCCCACAAGCCGCAGACCACCCGCCACGCCATCCTCGGGATCAAGACCTCGGCGCAGGGACAGATGCTGCTGATCGACACGCCGGGCATCCACCGGCGGGGTGAGGGGGCACTCAACCGCTACCTTAACCGAACCGCCCGCTCCGTCCTCCACCAGGCGGACGTTATCCTGCTCGTGGTGGAGGCACTGCGCTGGACGGCGGAAGACGACGCCGTGCTCCAGGACCTGGCGGGGGTCAAGGTGCCGGTGGTGGCCGCAGTCAACAAGATCGACCGAATCCCCGACCGCAAGCTCCTCCTGCCCTTCCTCGAAAGGCTCTCCCATCGCTTTGCCTTCCACGAGCTGGTACCCGTCTCGGCCGCCCGAGGCGAGCAGTTGGAGGTTCTGGACTCACTGGTGAGTCGACTGTTGCCGCTGCGCGAGCCCCTCTATCCCGAGGATCAGTTGAGCGATCGCCCCGAGCGGTTCTTCGCCGCCGAGCTGCTGCGTGAGCAGCTCACCCGTCGCTACGCCAAGGAGCTACCCTATCAGTTGTCGGTGGAGATCGAGCGGTTCGAGGAAGAGCCTCGGCGTCATGTGATCCACGCCCTCATCTGGGTTGAGCGCCCCGGTCAGAAGGCGATCCTGATCGGTAAGGATGGCGCCGCGCTGCGTGAGGCGGCCACGCAGGCTAGGCTGAGGATGCGAGAGTTCTTCGGTCGGCCGGTCCATCTCGAGGTGTGGGTGAAGGTGCACAAGAGCTGGTCGAGCGACGAATCGGCTTTGGCCCGGCTCGGCTATGGTGAGCGCTAGTCGCTGCGACCTGGGACCTTGGCCAGAACCACAGGCATCTCTCCGGCGAAGTGCGGGCTCCCTGACCAGGCGTCTCGGTGCGGCGCCCAGGGCCGAGCTCCCGGAAGCCTCTGGGGTGGGAACGCCCAACCCCTGCCCGTCGTGACTCTGGCTGCGCCGGGGTAGGGGAGGGCCACCGCGACGTGCAGGAACCCTCGCGCCAGGCCTTGTCTTTGTGCTTCGTCCTGCATCGGCGGGAGTACCGCAACACGAGCCTGCTGGTGGAGGTGTTCGCGACGGACTCCGGGCGGTTTCCGGCCATCGCAAGGGGCGCGAAGGGATCGCGCAGCGTTCCCGCGAGTCTCTTACAACCGTTCCAGCCGGTTTGGCTGGGCTGGATCGGCCAGGGTGAGGTGAAGACACTGCGTAGTGCCGAGGCGGCCGGCCCCGCACTCGTGCTCGACAGCAAGGCCCTGGTCTGCGGTTTCTACCTCAATGAATTGCTGATGCGCTTGCTGGGACGCAACGACCCCCACGAGGGGCTGTTCGGACCCTATGCAGAGGCGTTGACCTGGCTGGCTAGCGGTGCCGATCCGGCCCAGGGCCTGCGCCGATTCGAGCTCTTGTTGTTGCGGGAGCTCGGTTACGGGCCCCTGTTGGAAACCGAGGCGGATTCCGGGGTACCGATCCGCGCGAATCGGCGTTACGACTACGAGCTTGAGCGCGGTCCCATTCCCTTACCCCTGAACGGCGGTGGAACGGGACTGGTGTCGGGCCGCACCCTCCTCGGACTGGCGAGCGGGGGGGCGCTGGCGCCCCAAGAGTCCCGCGAGGCGCGAGAGCTGTTGCGTCGGCTCCTTGGGAGGTACCTCGGCGAGCGTCCATTGAAGAGCCGTGAACTGTTTCGCCAGTGGCGGGCGGATTGACGGGGAAAGAGGATAATGCACACCAAAGAGATCCTGCTCGGTGTCAACATCGACCATGTGGCCACGTTGCGTCAGGTGCGTGGTACTCGTTACCCGGAGCCTGTGCAGGCGGCGCTGGAGGCGGAGCAGGGGGGGGCGGATGCCATCACGTTGCACCTGCGCGAAGACCGCCGGCATATCCAGGATCGGGATGTAGAGATGCTCCGCCAGCTCTTGCAGACACGAATGAACCTGGAGATGGCTGCGACCCCGGAGATGGCGGTGATTGCCGAGCGGATCCGACCAGAGGACTGCTGCCTGGTACCGGAGCGGCGGGCGGAGCTGACCACCGAGGGTGGCTTGGACGTGGCCGGAAACCGGCCTTTCCTGGCGGACTGCTGTGCGCGCCTGGCCCAGGCCGGGGTTCGGGTGTCGCTGTTCATCGACCCGGAAGGGGCGCAGCTCGAGGCCGCACAAGCGGTCGCCGCCCCCGTGGTGGAGTTGCACACCGGCCGCTATGCCGATGCACCCGATCCAGGTACCCGCGCAGTGGAGCTCGAGCGGCTGCGCGCGGCGGTGCGCCAGGGGCTCTCGCTAGGACTGCAGGTCAACGCGGGCCATGGTCTCAACTACCATAACGTGGCCGTTGTGGCGGGGATTGCAGGTATCCGAGAGCTCAACATCGGCCACGCCATCATCGCGCGCGCGCTGTTCTGCGGGTTGCGCCAAGCGGTCAGCGAGATGAAACAGCTCATGAACAGTGCCGCGGCGCGTCGGGTCTAGGTGGCGGCCCCGGGGGCTCCTGGAAAAGGATCGGGTTGACCCCGATCTTTAAAATTGCGATGTGTAGCTTGCCGGCAAGGTTGGTCGCTCGGGTTCTCGCGGCATTCGCCGCCACTGGCGCTAATCATTCAGTCGCTTCGGAACAATCTGACTTAGGCATTATGCAATGATCGATGCAACCCAAGCCCCCCGGCGCCCTGTGCTGTTGGTGATTCTGGACGGTTTCGGCGTCAACCCGAGCAAGATCCACAACGGGGTCGCCGAGGCCCACACCCCCCGTTTCGACGAATACTTTTTTCGCTACTCCCACGTCATTCTGAACGCCTCCGGAAGCGCCGTTGGCCTTCCGGAGGGACAGATGGGCAATTCCGAGGTCGGCCACGTGACCCTCGGCAGCGGTTGCGTCATCCGGCAGGATCTGGTGCTGATCGACGACGCCATTGCCGACGGCAGCTTATTCACCAACCCAGTGCTCTGTCATGCCATGGAAAAGGCGGCAGCGCAGACCAAGGCCCTACATCTCATGGGGCTGGTCTCTGACGGCGGTGTCCATAGCCACGTCGAGCACCTGCTCGCGCTCATCGAGCTATGCCGCCGATACCAGGTCCGCCCGCTGCTGCACATGATTACCGACGGTCGCGATACCCCGCCGCGATCGGCTGGCCGGTATCTCCCGGCCATCGAGGCGGCCCTCGCGCAGGCGGGGGGTCGCGTGGTGACGGTATCGGGTCGCTACTACGCCATGGATCGCGACAAACGCTGGGATCGGGTGGAAAAGGCGTGGCGCGCGATGGTGCTTGGGGAAGGTCGAGTGGCGCTATCGGCCGGGGCGGCGATCGAGGCGGCCTACGCAGCAGGAGAGACCGATGAGTTCATCTTGCCAACGGTGCTCCCTGGTTATCAGGGCATGGGCCGGGATGAGATCCTGATCTCCTTCAATTTCCGTAAGGACCGACCCCGTCAGATGGCGGCGGCCCTGGCGCTTGGAGGATTCGATGGCTTTGACCGCGGAGGGGCGCCGTTGGTGGCGGTAACCTGCATGATGGATTATGACCCCCGGCTCGGTTTGCCCTACGCATTCGAGCCCGAGACTCCGCCGGTGACCCTCAACCGCCTCATCGGCGCCGCGGGATTGCGCCAGTTCCATTGTGCCGAGACCGAGAAGTATGCCCATGTGACCTACTTCTTCAACGGCGGGACGGGCGAGACCGTCGCCGGCGAAGATCATCACCTGATCCCCTCATCGAAGGTGGCCACCTACGATCTCAAGCCCGAGATGAGCGCACGCGAGGTGGCGGACAGCGTGGTGGAGGCGATTGGTTCCGGCCGCTATAGCTTCATCGTAGTCAACTTTGCCAACGGTGACATGGTGGGCCACACTGGGATCAGGGATGCGGTTATCGCGGCGGTGGAGACCCTGGATCGCGAGGCTGGAAGGGTGCTAGATGCCGCGGTAGCCGCCGATTACTCGGTCATCCTCACCGCCGATCACGGAAACTGCGATCTTCTGGTCGACCCACTAACCGACGAGCCCCACACCCAGCACACGACCCATCCGGTGCCCTGTCTGATCATCGATGCTGAGCCCTGGGTGCTTGCACCTGCCGGTGGGCTTTCCAGCATCGCACCGACGGTGCTGCAGTTGATGGGGCTTGATCGGCCGCCGCAGATGACCGGTCGCTCGCTTCTGGTGCGGCGTCTAGAGAGCCGGCCAATCCCGGCGGTGGATAGGCTAGCGGCGAGGGCTGATGCGGCCTGAACGAAGCGCGGGGGTTCTGGTCCGCCGTGGCGAGAGATGCGGGATGGCTTGCCCTCCGGCCGATGATTGGCTCTCTTTATCGCATAGATCGCAATTTCCCATTGGAATCACCGGGAAGATATACCTAGTATCCTAACCACTCGCTTTTCCTAAGCTAACGGAGAACACCCATGTCCCTGAAAGGCAGCAAGACCGAAGAAAACCTCAAGGCCGCCTTTGCCGGCGAATCCCAGGCCAACCGCCGTTACCTCTACTTTGCCTCCAAGGCGGATGTTGAGGGCTACA
>JAEHCY010000150.1 GCA_016880695.1 Chromatiaceae bacterium
CATTGGCGGCGTCTGCCGCCCTGGTGGCGGTGTTCGCCCTTCCGCCCCTGTTCGAGGATCGGCCGGGCCCCGGTGCTCGGCTGGCCGACCAGGCGCTGCCATTGGCCAGGGATGCGCTGCATGACCCGGGCGTGCGTTGGTCCCAAGGCCGCCCCGCGCTCGAGAGCAAGCTTAACGGATATCTGGTCAATCATCAGGAATATGCCCCGGCAGCCGGCATGAAGGGGGTTTTGCCCTACGCCACGTTCGTGAGCTACGAGGGGAGACGGTAGTTTGGCCCGTTCCCGGTCCTGCCTGGCCGCCATCGGCGGGTGGGGAGGGTTGCTACTGTTGCTGTTGACGAGTCTGCCGCTGCGGGCCGAGGTGTCGGACCCGGAGGTGGCGCAGAAACTCCAGCGCATGTCCGAGGCGATGCGTCGAGTCAACTACGATGCCACCCTCGTCTACCTGCACGACAATCGACTAGAGGCGATGCGTCTCATCCATCTAGTGGTGGAGGGCAGCGAGCGCGAGCAGCTTATCTCCCTGAACGGGGCAGAGCGCGGGGTGATCCGTGATTCGCAAAAGGTGACCTGCCTGTCGGCGGGTCGCGGGGGGATCGCGGTCAATAAGGTCAGCGTGGCCCAGGACCTGCTTCCTGCCCGCCACCTCGACCCGGCACTACTCAGTCGCAACTATGTGCTCCGACTGCTGGGGGAGGCGCGCGTCGCCGGCCGCCAGACCGAGGTGGTGGGGATAATGCCCCGCGATGCCTACCGCTATGGGTATAGGTTTGCCATCGACCGGGAGACCGGCCTCCTCTTGAAGAGCGATCTGATGGATGAGTCCGGTCGACCTATCGAGCAGATTATGTTCACTTCACTGAACCTCAACCCGTCTGGTCTGGTGGAGCAAGCCGGACAGGAGCGGGAAGTCTCCACCTGGCACAAAGAGAAAACCGATGCTGGGCGCACGGTCCCTGAGGTGAAGTCTGCCTGGTCGTTCGATAGCCTGCCGGCCGGATTCTCGCTCACGCTGACAGACCACTGGCAGGACCTGGAGGGCAAGCTCGTGGACCACCTGCTGTTGACGGATGGTTTGGCCTCGATGTCCATTTACATTGAGCGCTCGGGACCGGAGGGTCTGGTGGGTGGCGCTGGCATGGGAGCGATCAACGCCTGGGGCGGAGGCGTTGCCGGACATCAGGTCACCGTTGTCGGCGAGGTGCCCGCGGTTACGGCGGAGAAGGTCTTCCGCGCCATTCGGCATTCACCGCAACCCCAATGATGGAACAGGACGCCACTGTGTTGGCCTCTGAGGGTGACTATGCGCAGGTTGAGATTGCACGCACCCCCGCCTGCGGTGGTTGTGCGGAGCAGGCGGCCTGCGGCACCGCGGCGGTTGGGAAGTGGTTGTCGCGCCGGCGTCTGGAGGTGCGGGTGCACAACCCCATCGGGGCACTGCCCGGGGATCGCGTGGTAATCGGAATTTCCGAGGGCGCGTTGACTCGGGCCTCGGTGGCTGCTTACCTGGTGCCTGTGCTGGGGCTGCTTCTGGGTGCGGGCACAGCACAAGCGTTGCTCGGCTCCGGCGCCGGGGAAGCGGCCGTGATCGTCGGGGGCGGGGCGGGACTCGCGGCGGGATTGGCCTGGCTGGCAGGCTTCGCTAAACGTCGGCGCCGGGATCCCGCGTTTCGGGCCGTGGTATTGCGTCGGGTAACCGGGTTGCCTGATCGGGTTCCAGTTTCTTTGACGCGCGTCGTCTGACATCGCCGTCCACATTTTGAGGAGTTTCGATTAATGGCCAATCTGATCGCGCCGGTGAAGCTGGCTGGAATGCTCGTGCTCGCCTGCTCGGCGCTGGCGGCAAAGGCTCAGCCGGGGCTGCCTGAGTTCACCGGGCTGGTGGAAAAGTACAGCCCGGCGGTGGTGAACATCAGCACCGTGCAGGTCCGGCGTACGGCCCACAGCCTTCGGAACTTTTCCATGCCCAACCTTCCAGAGGACAGCCCTCTTTACGATTGGTTGCGCCGTTTCCTGGGCGAGGAGGAGGGGGGGGACCTGCCCGACGACGACTCCCAGGGCCGCTCTCTGGGTTCGGGTTTGATCTTTTCATCCGATGGCTACATCCTGACCAATTACCACGTCGTCGACGGTGCCGATGAGGTGATCGTGCGCACCAACGATCGCCGGGAATACAAATCCGAGGTCATTGGTAAGGACAAGCGCAGCGACATCGCGCTGCTCAAGATCGAGGCAACGGGACTGCCTACAGTGAAGATCGGGACATCAAAGGATCTCAAGGTGGGCGAATGGGTGCTCGCCATCGGCTCACCCTTCGGCTTCGATTACTCGGCCACCGCGGGCATCGTGAGTGCCAAGGGCCGCAGCCTGCCAAGCGAAAATTACGTCCCCTTCATTCAGACGGATGTCGCCATTAATCCCGGCAACTCCGGCGGGCCCTTGTTCAACCTCGACGGCGATGTCGTTGGGGTCAACTCCCAGATTTTCAGCCGTACCGGAGGCTTTATGGGGCTGTCGTTCGCCATTCCCATTGAGGTGGCGATGGACGTCGCCCAGCAGCTCCGTGCCAAGGGTCGGGTCACGCGAGGCTGGCTGGGGGTCCTAATCCAGGACGTCACTCGAGATCTCGCTGAAACCTTCGGCATGCCGCAGCCCAAGGGGGCCCTTGTGGCACAAGTACTGCCCAACAGTCCGGCGGAAAAGGCAGGGCTGCGTCCGGGGGATATCGTCCTGAGTTTCAACGGTAAGGAACTGCCCACCTCCGGGACACTGCCGCCGTTGGTTGGGATCAGTCCGGTCGACCAGGCCGCCACGGTAGAGGTGCTGCGTTCGGGCAAGCCGGAAAAGATCCAGGTGATCATCGGTGAGCTCCCCGAGGAAGAGGGGGCGATGCCGGCCGTGGGGAAGCCGTCGATCGAGAAGCCCAACCGGCTCGGGGTGACCGTGCGCGAGCTGACGGGCGACCAGCGTAAGTCTCTGGAGATAGAGAGAGATGGTGTGCTGGTGGATGACGTTGCGGCGGGCGCTGCCCGCGATGCAGGCATTCGTTCAGGCGACGTAATCCTGATGCTGAACAACCAGCTGGTAAAGAGCACGGAGCAATTCCGCGATCTGGTCAAGGAGCTTCCGGCAGGCCGGTCGGTGGCCGTGCTGCTGCAACGGGGCAGCGGGCGGATGTTCCTGGCGTTGCGGGTTCCGCAATAGGCCCGCATCGAAAGGTTGTCGGGACAACCGAGTGGGCACTGCGTGCGGGCCTGCAGGCAGTCGAGCTACGCAACGACCTCTACGTCATGGGGGGACGCGGCCCCTTAGCTTCGAGACGGAGACGGTTCTCTACGGCGACGTCTGGAAAAGCGCCGACCACGGCGCGACGTGGACCAAGGTCGCCCAGTGGTCTCCGGGGGCGCAGACATGGCAGCCGCGTGCGTATTTCTGGGCGGTTACGCACCGCGGCCGCATCTTCGTAATAGGCGGTCAGAACTTCGAGACAAAGCCTAACTACTAAGCGTTTATCCGTCGTGCGCGACAGACTGATCGCGCGGTCTGGCTCGGTGCCCGGCGCGCACGACGGATAAACGTTTGTTGGACTAATCCGATCCCGGCACGGTGCCCGGGGCCCGGGGCGGGCACGGCCGGGGTCGGGTATAGGGGATTGTATCCCCGGAGTCCGGGCGAACGGCGACCACCGGGGGTCGCGGTCAGGGTGAGGTGGCGGCGGCGGGTGCGGAAACCGGGCATCCTGGGGGCTCTGTGGTGGGTGTGGCGCTGCGCTTTGGGCCCAAGATTAGCTGATTTCCTGGACATCAGGCGAGCGCCATCGCAGGCCGCGGGGCGGCCTGTCCACATGGGCTGGGGCTTGGGGAGGGATCAGGTGGCGAGCGGGTCGAACCTCCCGGGTCACGGCGCTGGGGCGCCAGGGTGGCGGTCACCCTCAGGTGCCCCTGACGGCACTTGGGGCAGGGGTAGCCGCCGAAGGGGGCGGGGGATTCCTCCTGTGGGACGGGCTATGGCTGCGGGGCCGCCAGGGCGGAGCGGATCTCGGTCAGGCGCCGGGCGCACAGCGGTCGGCCAGGAAGCCGAAGTGGCGCACCCGCATGAAGCCCTTGGGCAACACATGCAGGAGGAAGCGGCGGAGCCGCTCGGCGGCGTCCAGTTCCATGACCTTCTGACCGCCGTCGCGGTAGTCCTTGTAGGCCAATTGGACCGACTCGCCATCAAAGGCAAGCAGGCGGCTGTCGGACAGCGCGATGCGGTGGCTGTAGCGGCCGAGGTAGTCGATGACCGTCTCGGTGCGGGCCAGACAGGGTTTGGAGTAGACCACCCACTCGGTGGCCATCAGGGCCTTGAGGACCCGCTCCACCTCGGCCCGGTGGTCCCGCAGGCGGGGGAGCTGCCCGGCTTCGAAGGTCCGGCGCAGCCGGCCGACCAGGCCGCCGCGGAAGTGCCTTGAGAGGGCCCGTACCGGGAAGAGATACGTGCTCCTGGCCGGGTGCCAGGTCCCCTCCGCGCCCAGGGCCCCGCCGGGGACCAGGCAGTGCAGGTGCACATGGCGTACCAAGGTCTGGCCCCAGGTGTGGAGCATCGCCGTCATGCCCATCTGCC
>JAEHCY010000151.1 GCA_016880695.1 Chromatiaceae bacterium
CGTAGGTGGCCGCGCTGCCAGTCGTCGGAATACTTGCCGCCGACCCGGGCCAAGTCCGGCCCCGTGCGCTTGGAGCCCCATTGGAACGGATGATCGAACATCGACTCAGACGCCAGGGAATAGTGGCCATAGCGCTCACGCTCATCGCGGAACGGACGGATCATCTGCGAATGGCAGGTGTAGCAACCCTCGCGCTGATAGATGTCTCGTCCCGCCAGCTCGATCGCCTTGTAAGGCCGAATCCCATCGCCCGCCTTCCATTGTGAGAGGGGCTTGCGCTGATCCGACTTCACGTCGTGCTGCCAGACGATCTCAGGGAACTTGTTGTATTCCATCGTTGATTTCATGGTGAACAGGGGCACGATCTCGACGATACCACCCACGGACAGCGCAATCGCCAGGATCACCAGCAGGAGCCAGATATTGATCTCCATGCGTTCCTGAAAATTTCTCGGCTTTGCATTCTCGGCCATTGTCAACCCCTCCTCACGCAACCGCCGCAGCGGAACGGGCCTTATGCAGGCTACCTTCGACCACCGACTTACGTACCGTCATCAGCACGTTGAACAGCATGATGACCGCACCGGCCAGGAACAGCGCCCCGCCGATGGCACGCATGGCGTAGTACGGATGCATCGCCCCAACCGATTCGGCGAAGGTATAGGCCAGGGAGCCGAACTCGTCATAGGCACGCCACATCAAACCCTGCATGATGCCCGACACCCACATGGCAACGATGTAGACCACGGTTCCGATAGTCGCGACCCAGAAGTGGGCATTGACCAACTTCTCGGAATACATCTCGGTGTACCAAAGACGCGTCATCATGTGGTAGATGGCGCCAATGGCGACCCCCGCAACCCACCCCAACGCGCCGGAGTGAACGTGTCCCACCGTCCAGTCGGTGTAGTGCGAGAGGGCATTCACCGTCTTGATCGACATCACCGGCCCCTCGAAGGTCGACATGGCATAGAACGCCATCGACATAATCAGGAAGCGCATCACGTAGTCGGTGCGCAGTTTGTCCCAGGCGCCCGACAGGGTCATCATGCCGTTCACCGCACCGCCCCAGGAGGGGATGATCATAGCCAGGGAAACCGCGGCACCCAGCGAGCCGGTCCAGTCAGGCAACGCGGTGTACTGAAGGTGGTGGGCACCGAGCCAGACGTAACCAAACATCAGGGCCCAGAAGTGGATGACCGATAGGCGATAGGAGTAGACGGGACGGTTAGCCTGCTTGGGTACGTAGTAGTACATGATCCCAAGGAAACCGGCGGTGAGGTAGAAACCCACCGCGTTGTGTCCCCACCACCACTGAATCATAGCGTCCTGAACTCCGGAGAAAATGGAGTAGGACTTGAACAGACCCACCGGCACCGCCAGGCTGTTGACCACGTGCAGATAGGTGATCATGACCATCATGCCGAGGAAGAACCAGTTCGACACGTAGATGTGGGAGGTCTTGCGGGTCGCGAGGGTCATGATGAAGTTGAACGAATACGCCAGCCACACCACCGCGATCAGCACGTCGATGGGCCACTCAAGCTCGGCATACTCCTTGGCCTGGGTGAAACCCAACGGGAGGGTGATTACGGCCGAAACGATGATCAGATTCCAGCCCCAGAACACGAACCAGGCCAGCTTGTCGCTCCACAGCCGGGTGGCACAGGTGCGCTGCACCGTATAGAACGCAGTGGCCATCAAGACACAGCCACCAAAGGCGAAAATCACCGCGTTGGTGTGTACCGGACGCAGACGTCCGAAACTCAGATATGGGCTATTTAGATTGAGTGCTGGCCATGCCAGCTCCGAGGCGATGAAAACACCCGCGGCGGCGCCTACCACGAGATAGACGACCGCCATGATGGTGAACCAGCGCACAACCTCGAAGTTGTATTTCTGCTCTGCCGCTTCCACGAAAACCTCCCCAACGTTTTCCGGGAACCACCTTTCAAGAGCGTTTACCCGCCCGCTCGCCCGCCGCCCCGGGGCTCGGCTGGACCTTCATATGAAAGCCGATTTGCTGCGCCACGTCAACGGCAGAGGGATGAAATTTGTTTGATTTACATGTGGTTAGAGAAAATCTAGCGGTTTTTTTCAACAATAGTTGATCTAGGTCAATTGCAGTCGGCGCCGAGGGGTTGCCGCGGCTACTGGAAGAAGGAGTCGACGGAGTAGCCCTCCTTCGCAAGGACCTCACGCAGGCGGCGCAGGGCATCCATCTGAATCTGCCGCACCCGCTCGCGGGTCACTCCAAGCTCCCGGGCCACCTGCTCGAGTGTCGAGCTCTCACAGCCGTGCAACCCGAAGCGGCGGATCACGACCCGACGTTGCTTCTCGTTGAGCTCGCCGAGCCAGTGGTCGATATGCGCAACGATCTCCTGATCCTGAAGCTGGTCGGCAGGATCGCTCGCCTGCTCGTCCTGCAGCAGATCAACCAAGGGCTTATCGGCATCCTTACCAAAGGGGCTGTCCACCGAGGTGATGCGCTCGTTCAAACCCACCATGCGTTTGATCTCCGCAACCGGCTTGTCGAGAAGCTCCCCGACCTCCTCGGAGGTTGGCTCATGGTCGAGCTGCTGCGCGAGCCGACGCGTCGCCCGCAGACAGATGTTGATCTCCTTGACCACGTGGATCGGAAGGCGCACGGTGCGGGTCTGGTTCATGATCGCCCGCTCGATGGTCTGGCGGATCCACCAGGTCGCATAGGTGGAAAAGCGAAAGCCGCGTTCCGGATCGAATTTCTCGACCGCGCGCATCAGACCGAGGTTCCCCTCCTCGATCAGGTCTAACAGCGGCAGACCCCGATTAAGGTAACGACGGGCAATCTTCACCACCAGCCGCAGGTTGCTCACGATCATGCGCTGGCGCGCCTCGATGTCTCCCCGCTGGGCGCGACGGGCAAGAAAGACCTCCTCGCCAGCCGTGAGCAGACAAGAATCGCCGATCTCGTTCAGATAGAGACGCGTGGCGTCGAAATGGGCCTCATCCGCGGCATAGCGCAGAGGCTCTGCGGCAACCCCCTCTCTCGATTCTCCCTCGTCGCTCTCCTGGACCTCGAGATCGGCCGCGCCCTCCTCACGGCCCTTGAGCTCGTCGTCGAAGAGATCGAGATCCTCCGCCTCGCCTTCGGCGTCCGCTTCCTTTGCGTCGAGCTCATCGTGACTCATCGCGCCAAAATCCACCCCCTGGAGTGTCGGTGCCCGTTCCCGGGGCTATCTCGACGGAAGCAAAGAAAGCGGGTCCACCGCAGTACCCTTATAACGGATCTCGAAGTACAGCAGGTAGTCACCATCGGGCGCCTGCCCAAGCTCTGCTACCTGCTCACCCCGTGCTACCGTATCGCCTTCCTTGACCAGCAGCTTGCGATTGAACCCGTAGGCACTGAGATAGTCATTGGTGTGCTTAAGGATAATAAGGTTTCCGTAACCGACCAGTCCACTACCGCTGTAGACAACGTTTCCGCCTTCGGCGGCGCGGACGCTCTCGCCCGGAGGGCCGGAAATTCGGATACCCTGCCGCGTCCGATCGCCACGACGGTAACCCTGGACCACCTTGCCGGAAACCGGCCAACCCCAACCGCGCGCCACTGGTGCAGGCTTGGGCGCTTCACCGCCTGTAGCGCTCGACACAGCCGTCGTCGGTTTTCCCTTGGCCTTTTGGCTGACCAGGGGGGTCGACTTCGGTTTCCCGCCAGTCTTCTGCCCCACCGCCGGGGCGGGTGTCGGTTTCGGCATCTGTTTCGATGGACCGCTGGGCGCCGGCGGTGTCTCCACCGGCGGCACCACCCGGATGATCTGGCCCGGAGCGATGGCGTAAGGGGGCGGAATCGCGTTCCATTCCGCGAGCCGCCGATAGTCAAGGCCCTGACTCCAGGCCACCCCGTAGAGGGTCTCTCCCGATTTCACCCTTAGGTGGCCTTCCGGAACCGCCTCCGATTCCAGACCCCGGCGCTCCACCGGCGCCGGCTCCAGCGCCCGGCAACCGCCGAGCAGCACCATCGCGACAAAGGCGAGCGCAAGCGCTGGCAGCCGCCACCCGGATACGCCGTGGCCGGTGAACGAACCCCTCATCCGGCCCGCCCCCCCAACCGATTTCCCGCAGGCAAGGATGTTCGGAATCCGTTCAATCTGGTGGACCTCCAGGGTTGTGACGAAATCTTCGCCAGCAGCCCGAGCCCAGGCTTTCCCGCTGCGACCGATTGCCGAGGCGATCACAAAGGGCAGCAGGGCCATGGCCATGACCCCCGCCGTGATCGTGAACACCTTGTCGGGTATCGGTGAGAAACCCGCCACGAACACCCCCCAAAATACCCATTGGTCGAGCCACTCTCTTGCCTCCAGCTCCGCTGGCCAGTAGCCGCTTTCCCGCAGCCAGGGGCAAACGCTATCGAAAGCGTATAGACCGAATGAGGTCACCGAACAGTCCACCGAGGACCGACATCCTGGTGGTGAGCGCAGCGAACCACCCGCTTCGCAGGGGTTGGCAAGACTCATGGGCGCCAGCATGACGTCGGGAGAAATCGGAAAAAAAGAACACTCCGCGAAGCGGATGCCTGCCAGGTACCAGGTCGCATGCGGATGGCGGGACTATTGCGTGACCCGCTGGTGGAGGGGCGAGAAAATGTCGATCAACCGAGCCCTCCCAGCAAAGGCACAAAGGTTACCTGCTCGAGGTCCTCGTGAACGTAGCCCTGAGCGGTCCGGGTAATGCGCACCAGCATCTGATCGTTCCGACGACCGACCGGGATCACCATCTGC
>JAEHCY010000152.1 GCA_016880695.1 Chromatiaceae bacterium
GCGGCGCAAGCTCCGCCACTACCAGCTCTACCACGACGACGCCGATCGCTGGATCGCGCTCAGCCCCGCCGTTACCCCCGCCGACCGGGTCTACCCGGTCCCCATCGAAGCCCTTCCGTGAGCGATGCCCCCTGCGCCCTCAGGCTGCGCGAGGTCGCCCGGCGCCGGGGCACGGGGGCCGATAGCTTCACCCTGGAGGTTGCCTCCCTCACCATCCAACAGGGGGAGTCGGTGGCCCTTACCGGACCCAGCGGATCGGGCAAGAGCACCCTACTGGACCTTCTCGGACTGGTGCTTCGGCCCGACCGCTGCGCGGAGTTCAACCTTCAGGGGGCGGATGGTGTCAGGGTGGATGTGGCGGCGCTCTGGTGCGGTGGCCGCTCCGATGCCTTGGCACGGCTCCGCGCCCGGCACATCGGCTACGTGCTGCAAACCGGCGGGTTGCTGCCGTTTCTGCCGGCAATCGATAACATCCGCCTCTCGCGCAGCCTGCTCGGACTGGGCGATGACCCCCTCGTCGACACCCTGGTGGAGCGCCTGCGTCTGGGCCATCTTCTCGAGAAAAAACCCAGGGCGCTCTCCATCGGTGAGCGCCAGCGTGTGGCCATCGCCAGGGCACTCGCCCATGGTCCGGCCCTGCTCCTGGCCGACGAGCCCACCGCCGCCCTCGATCCGATCCACGCCCAGGAGGTGATGGCGCTGATGCTCGAGCTCTGCGCCGCACTGGGGGCGACCGCGGTGGTGGTCACCCACGATTGGGACCTGGCCCGCTCCGTGGGGCTACGGGAGATCCGCGCCATCCCTCTGGCACGGGGTCTAGGCAGTGCAACCCGCTTCGAGGACTGAGGGCCCCCGGTCCGGGGCGCCGCCCCGCACCCGGCAGTGGCGGGGGGCCTTGACCCTGGCCTGGCGCGACTTCCGTCACGAGTGGCTGGTATCGCTCTGCCTGGTGCTCGCCCTCGCTGCGGTGCTGGCCCCGCTCCTGGTGCTGTTCGGCCTGAAATCCGGGATCGTGACCACCCTGACGGAGCGGCTGAGGGCGGACCCCCACAACCTCGAGCTCAGCCTCAAGGGCAATCACCGGCTCGATCCCGCCTGGATCGAGGCGCTTGCCGCCCGTCCCGAGGTGGGTTTTCTGATCCCGCGAACCCGCACCCTGGCCGCAACGCTGGACCTCATTGGACCGGAGCAACGATCGCTCCCGGAAGTCGACCTGATCCCAACCGCCGCGCGCGATCCCCTCCTTGCCGGCGTCACGCCGGCGCCGCAGGGGCTGGCGGAGGCGGTCCTCACCCATACCGCCGCGCTCAAGCTCGGCGCAGCGGTGGACGATACCCTGGAGGGCATCGTCCGTCGCCGCCTGGGCGGGGAGGGCCAATCCCTCCGTCTTGCACTGCGCGTGCGCGCCATCCTCCCGGAGACGGCCTTCGGGCGCGACGCAGTGCTCGTGGACTTACCGCTCCTGATCGCCCTGGAAGACTACCGCGATGGCCTGCGCGTCCCCGCGCTTGGGGTCGGCGCGGGAGCCGAAGCGCCCGCGGGCGCCCGCAGTTTCGCCGGGGTTCGCCTTTATGCCCGAGCCCTGGATGCTGTCCCTGGGCTCGCGGAGCGGTTGCGCGCGGAGGGCTTCGATGTGGTGACCCGGGCCGCCGAGATCGAGCGGGTGCGCGCCATCGACCGGGTGCTGAGCTTCATGTTCTCGGTGATCGCCGGGGTGGGGGTGACGGGGTTCCTGCTGTCGCTCGCCACCAGCCTCTGGGCCAACGTGGAGCGCAAACGCCGCGAGCTGGGGATGCTCCGCCTGGTGGGGCTCGGTACCGGCCCGCTGGTCGCCTTTCCCGCCACCCAGGCGCTCCTGATCGCCCTTGGGGGGCTCGTTCTTTCCGCCCTGCTCTACGCGGGGGTCGCCGCAGTGTTCAACACCGCCCTCGCCAGCGGCTTGCAGCGTGACGAGCTGGTGTGCCGCCTGCTAGTGCAAGACGGCCTGAAGGCCGCCTTGCTCACCCTTGTGTGTGCCCTGGGTGCCTCTATCGGGGGGGGTTATCGTGCCGCCAAGATCGATCCTGCGGAGAGCCTGCGTGAGGCCTGAGCAAGGGCGGTTGACCGCCAGCCTGCTGGTCACCAGCCTGGTTGCTGCGGGGCCGGTGGTGGGTGCGGAGTGGCCAGCGGTGTTCTACAACCCCGCGCCGCTCGCCAACGATGTGATCCTGCCCATGCCCTGCGGCGGGTCCATGGCCTTTCGCAAGATCTTCATCCCCCAGGAAAGGCCCCTCGACGACTACCCGATCACCCTCGGTGGCACCGAGGATGCCTACGGTTACGCCGAGAACGTCCATCCAACCCACATCGCGGGCAGCTTTCCCGAGGGGGCCCACGAGCGCTACTACCTGCTCGGTAAGTACGAGATCAACCAACTGCAATATGCGGCGCTGGACGGGGGCTGTCCCCAGCCGGAATTGGACAAGCGCCTCCCGCAGACCCAGGTGAGCTGGTTCGAGGCCGTGGCCTTTGCCGATCGCTACACCCGCTGGTTGCGCCACAACGCCGCCGACCGGCTGCCCAAAGAAGGGAGCGAGCTGGGCTTCGTCCGCCTCCCCACCGAGGTCGAGTGGGAGTTCGCCGCCCGCGGCGGGCTGGGGGTTTCCCCGGCCGATTTCCGCGAGCGCACCTTTCCCACGCCGGAGGGTCTGGTCCGCTATGCCTGGTTCGAGGGTACCCAGTCCGCCAACGGCAAGGCCCAGATGACGGGTCTGCTCAAACCGAACCCCTTGGGGCTACACGACATGCTCGGTAATCTCGACGAGGTGGTGCTGGAGCCCTTCCGCCTCAACCGGCTCGATCGGCTGCACGGCCAGGCGGGTGGCTTTGTCGTGCGCGGGGGCAACTTCTTCACCCCGGAAGCCGACATACGCAGCGCCTACCGCAAGGAGGTGCCCTACTACAAGGGCGCCGAGCCGGTGCGCAGCCCCACCACCGGCTTCCGCGTGGCAATCACCGGACCCGTCATCACCTCCCGGGAGCGGCTCCAGGGCATCCGCGAGGCCTGGGGCGCGCTTGGCAAGACACCCGCGCCGACACCCGCCGGCCCGGCACTGGACGCCAAACCCCTCACCGACCCGGTGGAGGAGGTCGGCGCGCTGGCACAGGCCGCCGACTCCCCCAATCTCAAGGCCCGGTTGATGGCGCTGCAGAAGCAGCTCAAGGACATCCAGCTTGAGCTGCGCACCAGCGTTCAGCAACAGGAGGACAAACGGCGGCTTGCCGCGCGGGCATCACTGCGGCTCGGAGCATTTCTCTGTCAAAAGTTGTCGAATGACGGCAATGCGCTCGCCGAGCTGATCGCACTTATCGGAAACCGCGAAAAGGAATCTGGCAAGGATGACGCGATCCTCAAGCGCTACCAGGCCCAGCGCAAGGAAGAGGAATCCGCTCTGGCCGACAACCTGCAATACTATTCGGAGACCGTGCTCGGCTCCGCGGCCATCTACGACGATGTTATTCTTGGGGAGCAGTTGGCGGTGCTCGATACCGAGCTCAAGCGCAAGGGGCTGGAGCAGGTCACCCGGTTTGCCGCTCAGTATCAGCGCCACGTGGGCCGGTATCGGAGCGATTCCCTAGTGGCCCGCTCGGCGTGGCTCGAAAACTGCAAAACCATCGGTAAGTGATAACAGCGCCCGGGGAGAGCGGAGAATGGTCACTCGAACAACCGTATGCAGCAACCGCTGGCGAGGGGCGATCCTGTTCTCCCTCTCCGCGGCCCTGGCGGGTTGTGGGACCCTGCCCGACGATTACGGGCCGACGGAGGGACCCGCGCCGATGCGCACCGACGACGAGCAACGCCTCCACCAGCAGGGACAGGTGTTCAACAACACCGTCACCGAGGGCTGCGTGGTCGGCGCCGCCCTGGGCGCGGTGCTCGGTTCTGTGCTGGCGCCCTCCGACCGGCGCGGCCGTTACGCGGCGGTCGGGGCGCTCGCCGGCGGTGCCTTGGGTTGCGGTTCCGGTGCCTGGCTGGCCCGAACTCAGCAGCAGCACGCCATCAGCGAGCAGCAGCTCGATGCCATGATTACCGAGGTACGGGGGCAAAATGCCAAGCTCTCCCAGCTCCTGGTCACCAGCAGGCGGGTGATCGCCGAAGACAAGCGCAAGATCGAACGCATCGACCGGGAGCTCGCCGCGGGGCGTCTCTCCAGAGACCGGGCCCGCGCCGAGATGACCAGCGTGGACAGTAATCAGCAGTACCTCGAGAACACCCTGGCCAATCTGAAGAAGGAGCAGGTCAACTGGGAGCGGACGGCCGCGCGGGTGCGTGGCCAAGGCAACCCCCAGAAGGCAGCGGAGATGGATCGGGAAGTGAACCGCCTAGAACAGCAGCTATCCAGCCTCGAGACCGAGCTGGACTCTCTGGTCAAACGTCGGCGGGTCTCGCGGGTGGGTTGAGCATGAACCGAGCAGTGATTCTCAGAACCTGGATGGCCGTTGGCGGGGGGCTTGGGCTTGCGCTCCTCAGCGGCTGCGCTACCACCGAATGCGACCCTGCCCAGGGCGGCTACCTGCGGGGAATCGGCTGCAGCGCAAGCGGCAGCTATACCCAGCGTGAGGCAGAGAAGCGGACGCTCGCGGAGCAGGAGCGGCAGCGGCAGGCGGAATTGCAGTCGGACTATCAGCGGACCCAGGCCGAGCAGGCAGCGGTGCGCAAGGACCGGCAGGCGGCGGAGAAGAAGTATGCCGCCCTGCGCTCCGAGCTCGATGGACTGCGCAAGAAGCTCAAGCAGAGCAAGTCCACCCATCAGAAGCTCGAAGGGGAGATCGAAAACCTCAAGCGACAAACCGATCTCCTCGAGAAAGACACCTTCACGCCCAGCGACCAGAAGGCGCAGCGCCTGAACGAGCTGCAGCGGCAAAAGGAATCGCTGGAGCGGCAGGTCGAGCTCGCCGTGGGGCGTTAACCCATGAGCGCTGCGCTGCTTTCAACCAACAGGAACCCCCCGCGCAAGGCGGAGTTTCCGTAATCAGGAGTTGTTGTGCTATGAGTCAACGCCGGGTCAGCCTAGCCCTCGCCATCGTGGCAAGCCTTGTCGCCGCCATCACCTTCGCCCCGGCGACCTCCTCGGCCGAGGAAGAGAAGAAGACCCTCGAGCAGCAGCTCCAGGAGCAGCAGGCCAGGAACGACGCCCTGCGCCAGCGCATCGCCGAGCTGGAGAAAATCCTGGCCACCGACGTCTGCAACAACCCGGAGGCCGCCGCGTTGGTCGAGCGTGGCGGCTCCGCCCCGGCGAAGAAGGAATAGTCCTCTAACTCGCGGTTGGAGCCACCTGGCCCCCTTCGACCAGGCTCAGGAGGGGCCTCGATGCACCCCGCTGCGCAAGGCTAATCGGCCCGATCCCTCGATAACCGGACCCTGAACCAATTCGGGACGAGCGGACGCTCACCCGTTGGTTCAAATGTCGAACGCCCCGAGTAGCCGTAAAGCGGTGTATCGAGGGACGCGCCACCCGCAATGGCGGAATCCAGGATAATCGCCTCGGCTATTTGCAGTGCGCCGGCTTCTGCGCCTCCTGGGTGGCACGGTGAATGGTCTCATCAAACGCGCTACCGCTCTGGGGGTTCAGCACCCGGCCCCCGGTGGCGTTGGCAATACAGTTGGACCTGCCGTCGCCAACGATATCGACCACGTTGATCTTGAGTAGCGGTTTGCGGGCCTTGAGCGCGCGGGCCGCCGCGCAGGGATCACCACCGCAGGTATCCTCCCCGTCGGAAACCACCACCATCACCGCCGGGGCCTTCACCCCATCCACCAGGTTGCCCGCCCGCGTAATACCGTCGGCGAGGGGGGTCTTCTGCATCGGCCGCAGGCTGTTGACGCTGCCGTAGAGGCGATCGCGCTGGGCGCCGGAGAAGAAGCCGTACTCGCTGGCCCGCGGGCAATCCGTCAGCACCACCAGCCCCACGTCCACGTCGGACGGGAGCGACCGCACCGTGCGGTTGACCGCCTGCTGCGCCGCCTGTAGCCGCGAGGGGCCGCTGGCCTGCGGGATCAAGCCGCCCAGCGGCCCCAGTATCTGCTGTGCCAACCCGCGCATGACCAGGTCCCGGTCGGCGCTGGCGGGCAGGCGCATGCTGCCGGAGGCGTCGAGCACCACCGCCACGTCGGGGGCCTCCTCCGGCGCCCGTTCGCCGGGGCAGGGTGGCAGGCCCTTATCGGCGGATTTGCGCGGCGGAGGCGGAGGCGGCGGTGCCGGCGTTGGCTTATCCTCCGGCGGTGGCGGTTTCACCTTCTCTTTCGGTGGCTCGGCCGGCTTGGGCTTTTCCGCTTCGGCTGCCTTAGCCTTTTCCACCTTCGCCGCCTTCTCCGCCTCGGCTGCCTTCACCTTTTCGGCCTGAATGCGCTTCTGCTCCTCCTCCCGCTGCTGCCGGCACTTGGCAAGGGCCTTGGCCAATTGGGACCTGAGGTCAGCGACGCGCCCCTCCAGGGCTTGTTCGTCACGCTTGGCGGCCTCCAGGGCCTTTTTCAGGGGACACAGCTTGAGGGCGTCCGCCAGATGCTCCTGGAGCGCGACCATCGATCGCAGCAGATCGGTCTCCTCCCGCCGTGCGGTATCCAACCGACTCTGCAACGCGCAGCGCTCGAGCCTGGCGGCGAGCTGCTCCTTGAGCGCCTTTTCCCGCCCCGCCAACCGATCGCCCTCGGCCCGCGCCTCCGCGACCAGCTTGGCGTAGTCCACCCAGGGCGGCCAGGCGAGGTCCCGGTAATACCACCAGGCCCAGAGCAGGAGCCCCGACAGCAGGAGCAGAGCGAGCGGCCACCACAGCCAGCGACGGGGACCGCCGTCCGCTCTTTGGGACCCCGGCGCGCCGGGGGGAGGAAGGCCGCCCCCCGCCGCCGCGCCCTCTTGCGCCAGGGCGGTGGCGGCGGGCGTGGCCAGTGCCGCGGGAGGACCGGCCGGTGGCGCCCCGGAGACGGACTGAAAGCCCCAGAAGGTAATCACCGGCTGGCCGTCCACCACGTATACCGACTCGTCGCCGGGATACTGCAGCACCTTGCGCAGCAGCCCCGCGAGATCGGCCTCCTCGGGCTCCAGGGTCGGGAGCCGATCGGCCAGCGTCCGCAACGCGATGAGCCGATCCTCGAGCAGGCGTCGGACGGCGACCTGGTCGGCTTCGGGCAACTGCGGCAGGGGGGTCGGCTGTCCGGCCAGCTCGGAGTACCACTCCACGTAACGGCCATCGGCTGTGGGTGCCGGCGCCGCGAGCAGCGAGGTCGTTAGCGGTGGGGTGTGCCGCAGGATGACCGAGCGTAGCCGGCGATAATCCTCCGCCGTGACGGCCCATCCGGGCAGGATCGGCCGGTATCGGGCGGGATCCAAGCGGGCGACGCGAAGCCTGTTGCTCATGGGATGCGAATCCGAAGAGACCCTGAACGCTCCGAAGCACTCTAGCGCGCTTCGGTGGGCGACACCAGTTACCTAACCCCCGTCTGCAGCCGCGCCCAGCTTGCGGGGGAGGTTAGATTGGCAGTAAGCGGTTTGCGCACTGGGCGCATCCCGCCCCAAGGGTGCAACTCGGTTGCCCCCAATCACGGCCAGGGGTAATGTAGCCAACGGCCAGAATATCGGCGGCTAGGTCACGATTCTCCCACCCTCATTCCCCCTGGAGCGGTCCCAGCGATGTCCTCCTTCTCGTTCCTTCCCGGCCGCCAATCGAACGACCTGCTGGAGGCAGTGCGTAGGCTGTACCGAAAACAGGCCACCAGCAGCCTGCAGAAGATCCTGCCCAAGATCTATCCGTCCGACCTGGCTCAGGTCCTCGACGCCTTTGAGCGGGATGATGCCCTCAAACTGTTCATGTTGGTCTCGGCGCCCGAGGCTGCCGCCAAGACCCTGACTCAGCTCGAGCCCGACCTGCAGGCGCATTTCCTGGAGCACGGCGACTACGACCGCATGATCCAGGTTCTGGAGCAATTGCCGCCCGACGACCGCACCGACATCCTACGCCAATTGAGTCCAGAGGCGGCCAAGCGCTTCATGGGCGGTATGGATCGGGCCATCATGCGCGAGGTCGAGGACCTGTTGCAGTACTCCTCAGATACCGCCGGGGGGATCATGACCCCGCAGTTCTTTGCCATGCCCGAGTCGGCCACGGTGCAGGACGCCATCGATTCGGTGCGCAAGCTCCCCACCTACGAGATGATGTTCTACCTCTACCTGCTCGACGAGAGCGGGCGGCTGGTGGGTGTGAGCTCGCTGCGTCAGTTGATCCTGGCCGAGCCGGAGACGCCCCTGGGCCAGATCATGAACTCCCGTGCCGTACGGGTGAGCACCGATACCCCGCGTGCCGAGATCGGGGAGCTGGTCAAGCGCTATCGCCTGCTCGCCCTTCCCGTGGTGGATGACATGGATGTGCTGGTGGGTATTGTCACCGTCGATGACGTGATCGACGCCATCGAGGAAGAGGTGAGCGATGACATGCTCAGGATGGCGGGCACCCACAGCGCGGAGGACCTCGTCTCCCAATCGTTCTTCCGTTCCTTCTGGACACGCCTTCCCTGGTTGATCGCCGCCCTGATCGGGGGGTTGATCGCGAGCGGGATCATCGACTACTACTTCCACAGCGTGCTCGGGGAATCGGTGCTGGGGAACGCTGCCCCCGGGGAGGTCATGCTAGCGCTGGTTCTCGCCCTCACCGCCTTCCTGCCGATCGTGATGAGCGTTGCCAGTAACGTGGGCACCGTCTCCGCCACGGTGACGGTGCATGGGTTGGTCACCGGTACCATCAAGCCCGGTCACGTACTGCCGCTGCTCGCAAAGGAGCTGGGAACCGGTCTGCTGCTGGGGGTCTGCTACGGCGCCATCACCGCCGCCGCGGCCTGGTGGATGTTCGACGACATCCCCAGCGGCAACCTGATCAGCAAGACCGTGGGCATCGCCGTCTGGTTCAACATCAGTCTGGCGTCCTTGATCGGTCCTGGGCTGCCCCTGCTCTTCCAGCGGCTCCGGCGGGAACCGACCTCCGTTACCGGTCCCTACCTGAGCAGCCTGCTCGATGTTCTGGCGATCCTGAACTACTTCGTCGTCGCCGAGCTGTTACTTCCCTCTTAGGCGCGGGGTGCGAACATGCCTCAGGCTTCCCGTGAGTTTGCCCCCGCCACCCGCCCACTGCCCCTGGCACGCGCGGCGGCGGGCTCGGTCTATGCCCTGTTGCTCGATCGTAACGGCGGCGCTCGCGAGATCAGTTGGCAGCAGGTGCGCCACTGGACCCCCGAGGAGGGGGTCCTCTGGCTGGTGGGCCGGCCCGCTGGGGAAGAAACCCAACGCTGGCTGCGTCTCGAGAGTGGTCTCGACCCCGACACGGTGCGCCTGCTGCTACGCACCGACAACCGGCCCCAATGCCTGTCCTACAAAGGCCAGGGGCTTTTCTTGAGCCTCCGCGGGGGCGGGCTTGGTTCGGACCCGCAGCCAGAGCTGCTGTGCGCCAATGTGTGGGCCGACCCCAACCGGGTCATCGTCCTGCGTCCGACCGCGATCCAGGCGTTCAGCGCTATCCGCACCGACCTCAAAAACCAACAGGGGCCGGGGAGCGCGGGGGATCTACTGGTCGAGGTGATCGAGGGCTGGATCGTTCGGATCGAGCAGGTCCTCTCTGGGATCGATCGGGCGGTCGACGACATGGAGGATCACCTGCTCATGGACCCCGATGCCGATCTTCAGCAGGAGCTTACCAGCCTGCGCCAACGGGTGATCCATCTGCGCCGCCACTTGACCCCCCAGGCCGAGGCCCTTTCTTCGCTACAGCGAGAACGCTCGCCCTGGCTGCGAGCCGAGCATCGCGATCGTATTCGCGAGGAGCACAACCGCGCGCATCAGCACGTCGCCGAGCTGGATTCCTCCCGCGAGCGCGCAGCACTGGTCCAGGACGAGATCCGGCATAGCCAGAACCGCAAGCTCAATGAGACCATGAAGATCGTTGCGGTATTCACCGCCTACCTGATGCCGATCACGGCACTCACCGGCTTGCTAGGCACCAACGTCGAGGGCATACCGGGGCAAGCGGGCGGCGATTCTTCTCCTTGGTGGGCCTTCACCGTCGAGGTTACCCTTCTGCTCGGGATCATGCTGGTCAGCTACTTAATCTTCAAGAAAAAGAAGTGGTTCGACTAGTGGGCCACAAGCCCGGCCGCGTTACCAACCTACGAGCAAACGCCGCTCCACCCTGGTCGTCGGGTCGCGGCTCCCTTGGGTCAGTACCGAACCCGAGGGTAACCGGGTTTCGATCACAACCACCTTGGTGCCGCTGGGGGGAACGAACTGACCGAGGAGCGCGCTGCCGTCCGTGGTCACCCTGACTTGTAGTTCACCGCTCGGGGTGGTCGCTACCTACACCCCGGGCACCGGCGCGTCGGCCGGGTCGTGCACATTCTGTTGCTTGCCAAGAAGATGCTCGGATCTTTGCGTCAGCTCAGAGCAACGCTTCCGGCCCAGCGCCATGGTTCTCTTCTTTCCTCCGCGGTCGCCCCATCGTCCCCGGCCGCACCCGCCGTTTGAGGTTCGCTTCGAGCACGTCCTTGAAGCGCTCGGAA
>JAEHCY010000153.1 GCA_016880695.1 Chromatiaceae bacterium
GACGCTATTGCCGACTACATCGCGCTGGAAAACCCCCGCGCGGCCGCTGCGCTGGTCCAGCGCGTCTTTGGGCACTTGGAGCAACTGGAGACCCATCCGGAGAGCGGCAGCCGGCCGCCCGAGCTCGAGAATTCCCGATACCGCCAAATCCTGGAGCCGCCTTGCAGAGTGTTCTACCGCTTTGACGGCGAGCGAGTCTATATCCTCCACGTCATGCGTTCCGAGCGGTTGCTGAGCGAGGAGTGACTCTCCGCAAGCGAGCGGAAGACAGCTAACGCTTCGCGCACCCCGATGCGCCTGTTAGGTCCGCGGCTCAGCCCGCGTAGCCACGGTGCCGCTGCTCGTCGCCGCCGGGCCTGGTGCTGTGAGCCGCTTCGACATTGGCCCGTGATCCCGAGCGGGCTGGGCTGCTGTCCCTGATACCGGATACTTGCAGCCATCCGGGTCTAGACCTCGGCTAACAGACCCGGTTCAGGGTTGGCCCCGCCCGACAGCCAGTCGATCGAAGATCGCACAAGGGCGCCTCTGGCACATCTCGGGGTCCCGCGATCCCCCAACCGGGAGCGGCTGGCCCCATCGCGCGGTGTGGCGATCCCGCTGGCAGCCCGCCGTGCCCCCAGTTTTTGATCTGGCTCAATGTTTGCGCCGCTTCCACAGCAACCGCCGGGGCGTTTGGCCTACACTATGCGCCGTCCCCCGGGCGGGGGACGACACAACCGAGGTAGACCCGAGTGGATGAGACCCTGCAGCGCCTGTTAAACGCCGAGATGCGGGCGGAGCGGATCGCCCAGCAGGCGGAAGCCGAGCAGGAGGAGATCATCCAGAACGCGATGCTGGAGGCCCGTGCCGAGGAGCAGCGGTTTGTGGCGGGGATTCCGGACCTGCACCGCGCCTTCATCAAGAAGGCGGAGGAGCGCTCGGAGCAGACCATCGCCGAGCTCAAGCGCCGCTACGACGAGCGTCACCTGCAGTTGCGCAACCTCGCGGAGGAACGCGAGGAGGAAGCCCTCGAAGCCGCATTCGGTGTGTTGATGTCGCCCGACAGCTAGACCCTGAGCCGGGTCTGCGGGAGCGCCGCCGGCGCGGCTCCCCGCGCAGTCCGGAGCACCCAAGCGGACATCGCCCGCACCAAGGCAAAGGCATGCAGTAGCGCCTGGAACCGAACCCTCATCATGTCCGCCCACGCCAACCAAGCCTATCTGAACACCCGGGTGTCGATCCTGGCTACGCGGCTGTTCTCCCCCGCCGTGGCGGGAGGCCTTGTCGGCAGCACCCTGGAGGAGATCAGTCAGGGCTTCGGGCTCCCCGCCATTCTCGACCAGGGTCTGTCAGCCCGGGCCAAGAACCGGGCCATTGAGCAGGCGCTGATCACTACCCTGCTCGCCGAGCTCTGCATCCTGATCCGGCCCATGCAACCGGCGGAGCGGGCGCTGGTGCTGAACTGGGGGCGCAAGTATGCGCTGTTCAACCTGAAATCCCTGATCCGGGGCAAGCTCTACAACCTCGATCCGAGAGAGATCCAGGACAACCTCTACCACCTGCCCCCGCAGGTCGAGCTGCCGGTCCAGGAGCTGCTGCGCACCGAGAATGTGCTCGAGCTCCTGCGCCAGCTCGAGCAGGGACCCTACCGCTTCATCGCCCATCAGGCACGCGAGGTCTACGAGCAGAAGCGCGAGCCCTTCGCCCTGGAAGCCACCATCGACCAGCTCTACTACCAGAGCCTGGCCCGCCAGGTACGCCAGTTCCACGACGGTGAGCAGCGGCCCCTGCAGCTCGTGGTTGGTGCCCTGCTCGACCAGATCGACCTCATGTGGTTGCTGCGCTTCCGCTTTGCCTACGGCTTGAGCCCGAGCGAGACCTTCTATCAACTGGTGCCCTCGCTGCGACTGTTGCGGCGCGATCTCCTGCTGCAGCTCGCCAACCTCGACAGCCTGGAGCGGGTGCTCGAGGCCCTGCCCGAACCGCTCAACGGCCTGCTGGCGGGAAGCACGAGCCTGATCGAGGTACAGAAGCGCATCGGCCGTTACACGGCACGGGAGGCACACCAGGTGCTGCGTCACAGTAGCTCGGCGGTCGCCCGCACCCTCTCCTATCTGATACTGAGGGAGATGGACCTCTTCCTCCTGTTCGCCCTCACCCAGGGCAAGATCCTGGGGTTGCCGGCGGATGTGGTGGCTATTGCCGTGGAGCTGGCCGACCCGAACTGCCCGATGGTGGGACGCCTTGAGCACACCGTTGCCTAGTTCCCGTCCGCCGAGACCCTGCCGATGCAGAGGCTAATGAAACACCTGCGCCTGCTGGTCCTCACCGAGGACCTGCCCCGAGCGTCGCTGGTGCTGGCGGAGACGGAAAGCTTTCAGCCCGACCCGCGGCCCCTGTACGAGTCGGAGTTTCCGGAGCTGCCAGGCCGGCACTACCGCGATCTCTACCAGCAGGCACGCTCACGCCTGGACAAGATCGGCAAGCTGGTCCCGATCCCCGAGGGGGTGGACATCCCCGAGAACCACGTCGTCGAGACCGCAGAGCTGCAGGCGCTCAACGACTGGTTGGGCGAGATCTGGAACGAATGCTCCTCCTACGAAGAGGATTTTCGAACCCTCAACGACGAGGTGCGCCTGATCAACGAGCAGGAAAGCGCCCTGGCCAATTTCGCGAACCTGAACGTGAACCTCAGCACCCTGCGGACCAAGACCCGCTTTCTGGACTTCTATGTGGGCATCGTGCCCCGTGACCACCTGCGCCAGTTGGAGGGCGCGGTGGGACTCGCCGAGCACCTCCTGTTCCCCTACCTGGTGAGCGGCGACCAGGCCCACGTGGTGATCGTGGGCCCCTGCGGGGTCAAGGAGGCCCAGTTGACGGCCGTGCTCGACGCCGCCGGCTTTCAGAACCTGCCCATCCCGCCCGGCATGGCCAACGAGCCGGCCAAACTCCAGGCGGAGCTCACGGCACGCCGGAGCGAGATCCAGGACACCCGCGAGACGCTCAAGGCCACCCTCGCCACCTGGGGCAGCGGTTTCCGCGGGCGACTGGAACAGGCCCAGCGGACCCTGGCGCTGGCGGAGCCCTTCGTGAACCTCGACCCGTCCATTCGCAGCCTGGGCCCACTCGCCTTCGTCATTGGCTGGGCGCCGGCCCAAACCGTTCGCGCCATCGAGGCTCGCCTGCACGAGCGGCTGGTGCACCCGTTCCTGCTCGAGACCCGCGCCCCGCTTGCAGAGGAACGGGCCCACGTCCCCACGCTGGTGTCCCGGCACCGCCTGTTGGCCCCCTTCGTTAGCCTGGTCGGTCAGTACGGGGTCCCGCGCTATGGGGAGATCGACCCCACGGTGCTGTTTGCCGTGACCTTCATCCTGATGTTCGGCATGATGTTCGGCGATGTGGGACAGGGGGCGGTGATTACGCTCGCAGCCTGGATGGGGCGCCGCAGGCTCAAGCAGTTCGCGCTCTTCGGGATCCTCGCCGGGCTCTCCTCGATGACCTTCGGCTTCCTGTTCGGCAGCATCTTTGGCTATGAGCAGGTGATTACGCCGCTGTGGATCGCGCCGCTGTCCGATC
>JAEHCY010000154.1 GCA_016880695.1 Chromatiaceae bacterium
CTCCACGCCTCGGACGGGCGAGACTCCGCTGACCCCGCCCCTCCCCAGGAGCAGGACCGAGGGAACGCGTTCTCGTCTACCTCGGCGAGGTAGAGGGCGCGGCTCGAGTTGCCGGGATAGGGGTTTAATCCCGCTCAAGCTGCAAGTTACCAGCGTCATCGCGCCGGGCGATCCAGCCGGGGGCGAGCCAGGTGGTCGCATGAGCATCCGTGATCACCGCGGGACCCAGCAGGGGCGCTCCGACACCGAGGGCGGCGCGATCCACCAAGGGCACGGGGGCGCTGAAGCCGTGAACATGCGCCTGGCCCATGGGCGACGCCTGGGATGGCACCGCGGCCAAGGTGACGGCGGTGGCCGGCGCCGCGAGCGTCACGCGCAGGTTGACGAGCTCCACGGGTAGGTCGAGGCGGTGACCGTAACGCTGCTCGTGGCGGGCGTGGAACGCCTCCAGCGTGGCGGACCTCCCCAGCCAGGGGACATTCAGGGTGTAGGCCTGGCCCCGGTAACGCAGATCGAGCGTGAAGACCGCCTCAAGGTACCCTCGTTCGACACCTTCCGCCGCCAGGCTCGCGGCACCCTGCTCGGCCAGGGCCTCAAGCTGGCGGTTGACCTCGGCACCGTCGAGGGTCTCGAGCGCGCAGAGCCAGGTGCGGGTCAGCAGGCGCCCCGGACGCGTCACCAGCATGCCCAGGGCGGACAGCACCCCCGCATGGACCGGGACCAGCGCCCGGCGCATCCCCAGGGCCTCGGCCAAGGCGCACACGTGCAATCCACCGGCGCCACCGAAGGACACCAGGGTATGGCCGCGCGGATCCACCCCACGCTCCACGGAGATGACCCGCAGCGCCCGGGCCATATGCTCGTTGGCCACCGCCACCACGCCCGCAGCCGCCTCCTCGAGGCCGCACCCCATGCGCTGCGCTAGCCGCCGCAGGGCCCGCCGCGCGGCCTCGGTAGCGAGCGGCATGCGGCCGCCGAGGAAGCGCTCCGGCCGCAGCCGCCCGAGCACCAGATTGGCATCGGTGACGGTGGGCTCGCGACCACCTCGGCCGTAGCACGCCGGCCCCGGATCGGCCCCCGCCGACTCCGGACCCACCAGCAGCAGTCCCCCGGCATCCAGCCGGGCGATGGACCCACCCCCGGCGCCGATGGTGTGCATATCCACCATGGGCACCGCCACCGGATAGCCACCAATGCGTCCCTCGCGGGTCAGTTGCGGCACGCCCTCGATCAGCGCCACGTCGGTGGAGGTCCCGCCCATATCGAAGCTCAGGAGCCGCTCCTGACCGCTCTGGCCGGCCGCGAATCGGGCGCCGACCAGTCCGCCCGCCGGGCCTGAGAGCAGCAGCCGCACCGCCTGTTCCGCCGCCTGCTCGGCGGCCACCGTCTCCCCCGAGCTCTGCATCACCGACACCCGTGCCCCCGGCAGGGCGCAGCAGAGACGACCGAGATACCCCGCCACCAGGGGGCCCACCCAGGCGTTCAGCCAGGTGGCGATACCGCGCTCGTACTCCCCGGCGACGGGCAGCACCTCCGAGGAGCGGGAGACGAACAACCCCGCCGGCAAGGCGGCGGCAATGGCCCGCTCCGGCCCCTCGTCCAGATAGGAGAAGAGCAGGTTGATGGCCACGGCCTCCGGTTGCAGACGTGCGACGGCCCGGCGCAGCTCGGCGAGATCTTCGGCGGTCAGGGGCTCCACCAGACTGCCATCGGCGGCCAACCGGCCGCCGATCTCCCAGCAAAGCTCGGAGGGGACCGGAGGCGGCACCGGTGGGGGCTGCAGGTCATAGAGATCGCGCCGGGCCTGGCGTCCGATGGTGAGAAGATCGCCAAACCCTCGATTGGTGATGAAGAGGGTGCGCACCCCCTTACCCTCTAGCACCGCATTGGTGGCCACGGTAGAGCCGTGGATCAGGGTGAGCCCGCCGGGTGCAAGGTTGAGCTCGGCTATGCCCCGCAGAATCGCCTGCTCCGGGGCATCTGGGGTGGACAACAGCTTGTGCACGCGCAGACTTCCCTGCTCCCACACCACGAAATCGGTGAAGGTGCCGCCGGTATCGACGCCAATGATGCGCACGAAGTGACCCCCTGCCTTGGTCGGACGGTACTTTCGGTGCTTTGACCATAACGCGCTCCGCCCGGGACTGGCAACCACGGGCGTGCATTTGGCAACCCCCGGTTTCCGCGCTATCTTGCCGCCCATGGAGGCATTACTCAGGGCGTCGAATCTCAGCCGTGCGCGGGGCGGTCGCTGGCTCGTCCGCGCCCTGGACCTCAGCCTCGAGCGCGGTGAGATTCTCGGTCTGCTTGGCCCCAACGGCGCCGGCAAGACCACCTGCCTGGAGATGCTGAGCGGGAACCTCGCCCCCGATAGCGGCAGCATCCGCATCGCCGGCTGGGACCTCGCCGGGGCACCGATCGCGGCCAAGCGCCACCTCGGCTATCTGCCCGAGCGCCCGCCCCTGTACCCGGAGATGCGCGTGGACGAATATCTGGGCTTCTGCGCCCGCCTGCATCGGGTCCCGCGCCGCGCACGCGCCGGGGCCGTGGCCACCGCCCGCGCCCGCTGCGGGCTCGAGCCGTTGGGCCCAAGGCTCATCCGCAAGTTGTCCAAGGGCTACCAGCAGCGCCTTGGGCTGGCCCAGGCGATCATCCATCAACCCGCACTCCTGATTCTCGACGAGCCCACCGAGGGCCTCGACCCCCTCCAGCTCCAGGAGATGCGCAGGCTGGTCGCGGAGCTCAGCCGCGACTGCGGGATCATCCTCGCCAGCCATCTGCTCACGGAGATCCAGACCCTCTGCACCCAGGTGTTGATCCTCAACGCCGGCCGCGGGCTCTATCGCAGCTCGCTCCAGGGTTCCGCCGCGGGCGGCGAACCCCTGCTCAACCTCACCCTCGCCCGCCCCGCCACCGCCGAGCACTTGCGCACCCTGCGCGGCATCGCGGGGGTAACGGCCCTTGGACCCACCCGCTTCCAGATCCGGCTCGCCGCGGAGGGCTCCGCCGAGGCAGTGGCCGAGCAAGTGGTCGGGCAGGGCCTGGGGCTACGCGAGCTCGCCGCGAAGCGCCCGAGCCTGGAGCAGACCTTCGTCGAGCTGATCAGCCGGAACCCAGAGCCTTGATTCTCGCCATCGCCCAGCGGGAGCTGCGCAGCCTGTTCCTCTCCCCCCTGGCCTGGGCGGTGCTCGCCCTGCACCAG
>JAEHCY010000017.1 GCA_016880695.1 Chromatiaceae bacterium
CCCAATTTTACTTCCGCACCACCGACGTGACCGGCTCCTGCGAGCTGCCCGAAGGGATCGAGATGGTGATGCCGGGGGACAACGTGAAGATGACGGTCAAGCTCATTGCGCCCATCGCCATGGAAGAAGGGCTGCGGTTCGCCATCCGCGAGGGTGGACGCACCGTGGGGGCCGGCGTGGTTTCCAAGGTTATCGAGTAAGCCGTCGTGAGTTCGCAGCTGCGGCCGGCCTCGGTTGGCCGCTAGCTGGCCTTAGCTCTACAGGCCAGTAGCTCAATTGGCAGAGCAGCGGTCTCCAAAACCGCAGGTTGGGGGTTCGATTCCCTCCTGGCCTGCCATTTTCTTTTTTACGCGAGAAAATCTTTTTCATACCTCATGAATGCTCGAGCGGAGACACAGGGAGGCGGTGCCGACACCGCTAAGTTGGCGGTGGCGGCGCTGCTTCTGGTCGGCGCCATCTTTGGGTTCTATCACTTCGCTGGACATTCACTCCTGCTGCGCGTCGTCGTCTTGCTGGTGGTGTCGGGAGGGGCCGCGGCGATCGCCCTGCAGACCGCAGTTGGCCGCCGTCTGTGGCAGTTCGCCCTGGATTCGCGCATGGAGGTGCGCAAGGTGGTGTGGCCAACCCGGCAGGAGACGATGCAGACCACCCTGGTGGTCGTCGTCATGGTGCTGGTCCTTGGCATCCTTATGTGGCTATTCGATATGACGCTGGTGGCGATTCTGCGCGCGCTGACCGGCAAAGGCGCCTAACCCGTGGGTAAGCGCTGGTATGTGGTCCACGCTTATTCGGGGTTCGAGGCCCAGGTGAAGCGCTCCCTGGAGGAGCGGATCAAGCGTTCGGGGATGCAGGAGCACTTCGGTGACATCCTCGTGCCAACCGAGGAGGTCATCGAGATCCGCGGCGGTCAGCAGCGGAAAAGCGAGCGCAAGTTTTTCCCCGGCTACGTGCTGGTGCAGATGGAGATGACCGAAGAGACCTGGCATCTGGTCAAGGGCGTGCCGAAGGTCATGGGCTTCATCGGTGGTAGTGGTGATCGCCCCGCACCCATTACGGACAAGGAGGCGAGCGCGATCCTCCAGCGGGTGCAAGAGGGGGTGGAGAAGCCGCGGCCAAAGGTGCTCTACGAGCCGGGAGAGGTGGTTCGCGTCGTCGACGGACCCTTCAAGGATTTCAACGGCGTGGTCGAGGAGGTCGATTACGTCAAGAATCGGCTGAAGGTCTCGGTGCTGATTTTCGGTCGGGCAACCCCCGTCGATCTCGAGTTTGGGCAGGTCGAGAAGAGCTGAGCCGGGCGCGAAGGGGCGTGCCGCGCTGCCGCGCGAGGCCGGCTGGTGAAAGAGAATGCTCGGGAATCCGATGGAGTGGGTTGTCGAGAAAGCGCTCCGGTTGGGACGGACCGTGGCGCGGATTGGCTGGGACGCCGTGGGTCGCATGAACTACCGGGGAGCCGCGAGGCGCCTGCACCCGTAGGAGACTTTATCGAATGGCGAAGAAAATCCAAGCTTACGTCAAGCTTCAGGTCAAGGCCGGGCAGGCCAATCCGAGCCCGCCGGTGGGCCCCGCGCTCGGTCAGCACGGGGTGAACATCATGGAGTTCTGCAAGGCGTTCAACGCCAAGACCCAGGGCCTCGAGCTCGGTTTGCCGACACCCGTGGTGATCACCGTCTATTCGGATCGGAGCTTCACCTTTATCACCAAGACCCCGCCTGCCGCGGTGTTGCTGCGGAAAGCGGTGGGTATTCCGAAGGGCAGCGCAAAGCCCAACACCAATAAGGTTGCCAAGGTCAGTCGCGCGCAACTCGAAGAGATCGCCCGAACCAAGATGCCGGATCTCACGGCGGCGGATCTCGATGCGGCGGTGCGTACCATCGCGGGCAGCGCCCGGGCGATGGGCCTTGAGGTAGAGGGGG
>JAEHCY010000155.1 GCA_016880695.1 Chromatiaceae bacterium
AAATGCGCATCAAACGACTGATGCTGCCGGGAGACAGCCGCTTACCGAACTGTCGATAAAGAAGCTCGCCGATGATAGGAAGGGTCCACAGCGCGAACTCGAACTTGTATTGTTGTGGCGTATCGTCTCGCAGTGTTCGCTCCAGCCAACGCATTTCGTCAGCGTTTACCTTGGGTGGACGACCGGGACTGGGTTTGGCCAACAGCGCATTCTGGCCGCCGGAAGCGTAATTCCAAAGCCAGCGAAACACGGTACGGACATTGACTCCAAATGCCTCTGCGACATCCGTCGCTTTTTTCCCTTGGCCAATAGCCTTTACGGCTTGCTGACGCATTACCTGGAGGCTGTGATGATCAATGCTCCGGGCGTCGGAGTTTCTATTGCATTTCATCACGCTATTATACCAGCGCAATGGCATTACTTTCTAGGGAATTAGTAAGCGCCGAGCATATGGGGTCGCTCCCCGAGTTCTTTGCCGACATTCCCGACCCGCGCCGCGGGTGCGACCCTGTGCGGGATGCGCGGCTACAAGGCCATCAGCCTGTGGGCCGAAGACCTGGGCCAGAAGGCGCGAGCACGCTTTCGCTGCTGCTACCGCAACCGTCGCTACGAGGTGCTCACCCGCGTCGACCCAGATGCCTTGGACCGCGCCCTACAACGCTGGAACGCCCAGCAGGGCGCGGCCGACGAGGGGCTGGCCATCGACGCCAAGACGATATGTAACGCCATCGATGCAGAAGGTCGCCAAGCCCACATCCTCGGCGTCGTCGGCCACCAGAGCCAGACCTGCCACACCCCAAAAAAGTCGGAGCCCTGCCCGTAGAGGGCAGCGACGTGCTCAAACAGACCCACGAGATCGGGAGGGTCATCGCGCTGCTGGAACCCCTCGACATCGCCGGCAAGACCCTCACCGCCGATGCTTGGCTTCCCCAACGCAAGCTCGCCCAATACCTCATCGAGCGCAACCCCGACTATGTCTTCACCGTCAAAGACAATCAGCCGATCTTGCGCGAAGGCATCCGCCTGATCTTTGAGGGCCGCGGAAAACCCAACTTCACCGAGCCGCTCACCCTGGCCCATGGCCGCATCGAGCGCTCCACCCTCGAGAAGACCACCGGCAAGCTCTCAACCGAAACCGTCTACGGCCTCACCCGCCACACCCCGGGGAGCGCCGACGTGGCCTTCAACCGCGGCCACTGGAGCGTCGAGAATGCCTGCCACCACCTCCTCGACTGGAACTGGGGCGAAGATCGCTGCACCATCCGCACCGGACAGGGTCCCGAGAACATCACCGCCCTACGCCGCTTCGCCATCGGTGCCATCAAGTCCAAGTCTCCCGATACCGTCGCCGCCACCATCCAGCGCCTGGCGCGTAACCTCCGCCTGGTCTTCGACTACCTGCGCATGACCGAGAACTCCCGCTACCGCACGCGGGCACCGCAAGTGCAGGCGGGCTAGAACGGATTTGCCGTGCCGCGGGTAGAGGTTCAGGTTGACGTCAGAGGGCGAAGTCGACATAATCCTGGCCCCCAAGTCCAGTTCGCAGTGAATTGGCAAGTAACCCAGCGCCCGTAGCTCAGTTGGATAGAGTACCTGGCTACGAACCAGGTGGTCGGGAGTTCGAATCTCTCCGGGCGCGCCAAATAAATCAGGCAGTTGACTGTACTATCTGTAATTGACTTTTCGTTTTATTCGCCTGATCCGCACCTGTAGTCGCGTTCATAGTCGCGGCGAACATCGAGCAGCTTTAGCCTGGTTTCGACCGTATTTCTGGGCCATGTCTGCGCTAGACATTCAATTCGATTCTCGCCGGGGCGAAGTTGCCCTGGTTGCGGGGTTTTCTGCCGTTCGCCAACGGCATTGCCTCGCCGGACTGTCTGGGCTGGGTGTTTGCGCGCCTGCCCGCGAAGGGGTTTCAGGAGTGTTTTGTTGCCTGGACGCGTTCGGTGGCGCAGCTCAGCGATGGGGAGGTGATCGCCATCGACGGCAAGAGGTTGCGCGGTTCCCATGAGGGCCGCCGGGGACAGGCGGCGCTGCACCTGGTCAGTGCCTGGGCGAGCGCTAACCGTATGTGTTTCGGACAAGTTTCCACCCAAGCCAAGTCCAACGAGATCACCGCCATCCCCGAACTGCTCGAGCTCCTGGAGCTCAAGGGCTGTATCGTCACCATCGATGCAGTGGGCTGTCAGAGCGCCATCGCAGGGCAGATCCTCGCCCAGGGCGGGGACTACGTGCTAGCAGTCAAGGCCAATCAGCCGCAACTGCACGCCGCCGTGGCGGACTACTTCGAGCTCGCCCGGGCGCAGAACTTCGCCGCGGTAGCGGTCAGCACCGACGAGGAGGTCGATGCCGGCCACGGGCGCACCGAGGTGCGCCGTGCCTGGTTGGTGAGGGACTTACGCACCCTGCCCGAGCCGCAACGTTGGCCGGGGCTGCGCGGCATCGCCCTCATCGAGGCCGAGCGCCACCAAGGCGAGCGCATAACGTGCGAATCTCGCTACTACATCACCAGCCTCGCCGGAGACGCTCGCCAACTGGCCCAGGCCGTGCGCGCCCACTGGGGGATCGAAAACAGCCTGCACTGGGTCCTTGATGTCACCTTCGGCGAGGACGACAGCCGCATCCGCCGCGACCATGCCCCGGCTAACTTCAGCACCCTCCGCCACTTCGCCCTGAATCTCATCAAGCGCCACCCCTCCCCCAAGAGCGTCAGGCAGAAGCGCTTCAAGGCCGCCTTAGATGATGACTTCCGCGCTAAGGTC
>JAEHCY010000018.1 GCA_016880695.1 Chromatiaceae bacterium
CTGCTCAAGGCGTCCCACCGCGACGAAAACCTTGGTTCGGTAATGTGCCGAAGCCTGCTCAGCGTGGATTGGCAGGGGTACGTCTATGATTGCGACTTCAACCAGATGCTCGATCTACCCCTTCGCGGCGAGAGCGGCGGTACCCTGCGGCTTTCCGAGGTTTCCGCGGCGCGGCTTACCGAACGGCCGATCCGGGTGGGCGAGCACTGTTTCGGCTGCACCGCGGGGCAGGGCAGTAGTTGTGGTGGCGCGCTCGGGGGCTAGCCGGCGGATGAACGCAAATGGCGCAGCGGTGCGCGGTGGGTGCCACTTGTCGGTGATCATTCCCTGCCTGGAGGAGGGGGCCATTGTCGTGCCCCGTCTCACCGCTCTGCAGCCCCTGCGGGCCAGCGGACACGAGCTGATTCTGGTGGACGGGGGGAGCTGTGACGGCACGGCCGCGCTGGCGGAGCCCTGGGTGGACCGGCTGTTGCAGACTTCGCCCGGGCGGGCCCGGCAGATGAACCAGGGGGCCGCCACGGCGGCGGGAGACGTGCTCTGGTTTCTGCACCTCGATACCCTGCTATACCCCGGTGCTGATGGGGATCTGCTCGCGGCAATTGGGTCGGGTCAGGTTTGGGGCCGTTTCGATGTGCGGCTGAGCGGGCAGGCTCGGGTCTTCCGGGTTATCGAGACGCTGATGAACGCTCGCAGTGGCCTTACCGGCATCGCCACGGGTGACCAGGGCATCTTCGTCTCCCGCGCACTGTTCGAGGGCGTGGGCGGTTATCCGGATATTCCGCTGATGGAGGATATTGCCCTGAGCCGCCGGCTCAAGGCCCACCGCCGGCCCATCCGCATCCGCCGGCGCCTGGAGACCTCGAGCCGCCGCTGGGAGGCGCGTGGGGTGTGGCGGACGGTGTGCCTGATGTGGTGGCTGCGCCTGGCCTACGCCCTGGGGGCGAGCCCAGGGTGGCTGGCGCGGCGTTACGGCCAGTGCAGTTCCCCGCGACACGCCTGCTGATCTTCGCCAAGGCGCCGGAGCCCGGACGTGTCAAGACCCGGCTCGGGCGGGTGCTGGGCGCCGAGGGGGCGGCGGAGCTCTCCCGCCGGCTGCTTTGGTTAACCCTTGACCGACTGGCCCGCGCCCGGCTGGCCCCGATCGAGCTCTGGTGCTGGCCCAATGCGGAGCATCCGCTATTTCTCAGGCTCGCGCGGCGCTATGGCATCACCCGCCACGTTCAAGCCGGGGCTGACCTCGGCGCGCGGATGCTCGGGGCTGCTCGCTCGGCCCTGCAACGAGGCGGGGCGGTGGTTTTGCTCGGCAGCGACTGCCCGGCGCTCGATCCGGCTCAGGTGGGCGGCGCCCTCGCCGCGCTCGCCACCGAGGATGCCGTGCTCGGCCCGGCGGAGGACGGCGGCTACGTACTGCTCGGCCTGCGGCGGGTCGATGGGTCCCTTTTCGAAGACATCCCCTGGGGTGGCTCCGAGGTGGCGGCGCTCACCCGGGCGCGGATGCAGGCGCTTGGCTGGCGTTGGAGGGAATTGGCGACCCTGTGGGATGTGGACCGTCCGGAGGACCTCGGGCGGCTTGGGGAATTGCCGGTCTGGAGCGGTGGAGCCGAGGGTGATCGCTGGTGCTCAGCGCCGGAGGATGAGCTCCAGCACCGCCTTGCTGCCGAAATAGGCGAGGATCAGGATGACGTAACCGCTCAGGGTCCAGATGATCGCGGTGCGGCCCCGCCAGCCGTAGCGCAGCCGCCCAAGGAGCAGGGTGCCGAACACGAACCAGCCGAGGATCGACAGCACCGTCTTGTGCACCAGGTGCTGGGCGAACATGTCTTCGAGAAAGACAAAGCCGGAGATCAGGGCACAGGTCAAGAGCACGAAGCCCGTGCCGATCATCTCGAACAGCAGGGTCTCCATGGTTTGCAGGGGCGGCAGGGAACGGATAAATCCCCCTGGGTGACGTTGCCGCAGGTGCTGGTCCTGAATGGCGAGCAGCACCGCCTGAATGCTGGCCAGGGTCAGCAGGCTGTAGGCGAGCATGGAGGTGAGCACATGCAGCTTCAGTGCCCAGGTGGCCTCCTGGCGCAGGAAGTGGATACTCGGGAAGCGCAGCTCGAGGTACAGGGTAACCGCCGCCACCGGAAACAGGATGATGCCGAGGTTCTCTACCGGCTTGGTCAAGGCAGAGACCAGGAACAGGAGCACCACCGTCCAGGAGGTGAGGGAGAGGGCGTTGAAGAAGCCCAGGTTCAGTCCCGGCTCGGTGAAGACCTTGCCGTAGAGTAACAGCGTGTGCACCAGAACCCCGGCGAATCCCAGGGCGAGGGTGGTGGTCCGGCTGGGCAGCCTGAAACGCTCCGGGGCGAATAGCCGCAGGGCGATGATCGCACCCGTCCCCAGGTAAAGGGCGATGGTGAGGTAGGCGAGCAGGCTATGGGTCATGCGGGATTACCTTGTGTCGCCGGATGATGGCACAAAACGCGGGGGTGGAAAACGGCGCGCGAAGCCCCGGCGCCAGCCGCTCGGCGTGACAGCGCTGTGACACCCACCGCCTCCCGTATAATCCGCGCTTGATCCTACCCCGCGCCGCCCTGTGCGGCGCGGGCTCCACCACCGAGGTTTGCCCATGTTCGAGAATTTGCAGGAGCGTTTCGGGCGGGTGCTCGACCGTCTGCGCGGTCAGGCCCGCCTCACCGAGGACAACATCAAGGACACCCTGCGCGAGGTGCGCATGGCCCTGCTGGAGGCCGACGTCGCCCTGCCCGTGGTGCGGGAATTCGTCGAGCAGGTGCGGGAGAAGGCCATGGGGGAAGAGGTGCTCAGGAGCCTCACTCCAGGTCAGACCCTGATCAAGATCGTCTACGACGAGCTGGTGGCCGTCATGGGTGCGGCCAACGAGGGGCTGAACCTGGCCACCCAGCCGCCGGCGGTGGTGCTGATGGCGGGTTTGCAGGGCTCGGGCAAGACCACCAGCGTGGCCAAGCTTGCCCGCTGGCTCCAGGAGCGCCAGCGCAAGTCGGTCATGGTAGTCAGCTCGGATGTGTATCGCCCGGCGGCCATCGACCAATTGCAGACCCTGGCCGGGGAGGTGGGGGCCGAGTTCTTTCCCAGCCACACCGGACAGCGGCCCGTGGCCATTGCCCAAGAGGCGCTCGCCACCGCGCGGCGGCGGTTCAAGGACGTGCTCATCGTCGACACCGCCGGCCGGCTGCACGTGGATGAGGCGATGATGGCGGAGATCCAGGAACTCCACGCCGCGCTCCGGCCCATCGAGACCCTGTTTGTGGTCGACAGCATGACCGGGCAGGATGCGGC
>JAEHCY010000019.1 GCA_016880695.1 Chromatiaceae bacterium
CCCAGCGCTACCCCTCAGCGGGTTGGGATTTGGATACTCACCCCGAAGGTTTGGACCCTGGCGACCTTTGAGCGAACGCCAAATATCTCGGCCAAAGCGAATGCCTCCTCTGGCCGGGGGATACCCGCTCCACCAAGAGCCCATGACGCAGTCCTTCCTGACAGGTAGTTACACCCTGCAGGAGCTCGCTGGGTCGTTCGGCGAACACTGCCCATCCATCAGTCCGATGGTGTGCCGGTTGAAGGCAGGCCCCGAATCAGTGCCGGCGGCGCCGAGGCCCGGCACGGAAAGTCGATCGCAAAACCCGGCCGCCATCGTCGCTGGCAGCACTGCGCACATTCCAGCGGTGATACGGTTGGACTTCCGGACCTCCGAAAGCCGAACCGATGACCCCCGGGGTCAGGAGAGCTACGCTACACCTATGGACGTCTCCATGACCGAGCCCCTACTGCTCACAGCAGCCCAGATCGCCACCTTCGACGGCAAGCGGTCGCTCACGCGCGCCAGCGGCTTCTTCTTCGAGCGCGGTGAACGCTTGTACCTCGTCACCAGCCGCCATGTGCGGATCGACGAGCCGAGCGGCCACTTCCCGGACCGCATCGAGGTCGAGCTGCACCTCGACGACGCCAACCTCACACGTTCCACGGCCTACTCGATGCTGCTGTACCGCGACGGCCGTGCCAACTGGCACCAAGGCCGGGATCCGGCGGGCGAGATCGATGTCGCCGCGATCGAGATCGACCGCGGCGCCCTGCCCGACACGGTGCTGCTGCGTGCCTTCACGCCGGCACATTTGCAGGCTTCGCTCAACGAGATCGAGGTTGGCAATGCGCTGCTCATCGTCGGCTTTCCGCTCGGGTTCCACGACACGCTGCACCATCTGCCCGTCGTGCGTCAGGCGGTGATCGCCTCGTCGTTCGGATTGCGCTTCCAGGGACAGGGGTTCTTCCTGACGGATGCCCGCACCCATCGCGGCACCAGCGGCGCGCCGGTGGTGATGCGCGCACGGGTACAGGACGAGCGTCTCGGCGAGCTGCCCTGGAAGCTGCTCGGCGTGCACTCGGGGCGTCTGGACATGCTGCCGCGCGATGCCCAACAGGACGAGTTGCTGGGGCTGAACTGCACCTGGTATGCCGATATCCTGCTGACGCTCACTGAGGACACTCGCTTGGCCACCGATCCTCCTGGCCCTTGCGCATGATTGCCGGCACCGCCTTTATGCGCCCACTGCTCCTAGAAGGGCGGATGAAGAGAATAGGGGAAGTCATTGATTACAAAAAGCACCAAGGGACAGCGTAAAATTGAATTTCGCGGCCCGTCCGCCTCGGAATAACCGCTCTTCGGGGCCGTACCCGACCGGGGCTTCCTGGCGCTACCGCAATCCGAGTACGCGCGTCGAGCCACGCGCAAGCCCATCGGTTCGCGCCGTGCTCTTGTGCCCTTGACGAGAGCCTTTTTTCGCTGCTAGCGTCCGCCCCGACTCCAGCCACCCTGCGGTTGGATATTTCTTGTCCGTTTATCCCTCTGACCCACCAACCCTTGCGGCGGAGATGCATCCCTGACATGCCAAATGAGAGAGTGCTCCAACCATCCTGGCTGGCCCTGGTCGCAGTGCTCGTCATGCCGGCCGCGGCGGACGACCCGGGCGAGCGTATCGCGACCCAGGGGCCGCCCGGGGGGACCGCGGCCTGCGCGACCTGCCACGGGCACAACGGCGGCGGTGACGAGGGGGGAGCCTTCCCGCGCTTGGCCGGGCTGAACGCGGGTTACCTGGCCCGGCAACTCCGCGCCTTCCGG
>JAEHCY010000156.1 GCA_016880695.1 Chromatiaceae bacterium
GTCGGTCCCGAGGAAGCGGGTGGCGAAATAGAGGATCGGTGTGGGGACGACCCCGAGATCCACCACCTCCAAGCCGCTCGCGCACAGCCCCTCGGAGAGCGCGAACGCCAGCCCCTCGCTCGATTCCCGGGTATCGCGCGCGACGAGGATGGCACCTCGGCCCTGGTCCCGCGCCTCACTGCCGATGGCGTGCCCGAGCTGCCGCATGTGCGCGGTCGTGAGGGTCTCGCCCGCCACACCGCGGATGTCATAGGCGCGGAAGATCTCCTCGGGCGGGTGCTCCTCGCCCGCCGACTCATCCACCGACTCCGCTGCCGGACCCATCACCGCAACCGGCGGGCTAAGAGCCGAACCCTCCTCCAGTGAAGGCGGAGCGACGAGGAGCCCCTCCACCCCGGAGCGCGCCGGATCGCCCGGTTCGGTGTGCTGGTAGTCCGCTAACCATTGCTCCGCTACGCCCTGGCTCTCTGCCAGTCGCAAGCGCAGGGATGGCCCGACACCGCGACGACAGATCGACGCCGCGAACTCCATCACGGCGAGGGCATCGTGCCGCACATTTTGGGACAAACGCACCGCCATTCGCCGCAGCCACCAGCCGCCCGCCGCGAGAAACACCAGAAATACCCACCCCCCCTTGCGCAGACCCTCGGTGAGGCCGGGCGGATCGACCCAATAGGCGACCCTCAGGGTAGTCGCGGGGACCTCGACCGCTCCGGTGGGCCTCGCGTCCGTCGGGGAGGCCGGATCCAGGCTCACCCACTGGCCCCCAACCTGTTGCTGCAGTGCCAGCCGGCCACCGGGGAGGGGCGGCACGAACCCCGGCAAGGTGTTGGGATAGGCGACCCGCAGGGCGGCGCACACCTCGCCGCCAGGATCGCGCAGGGCGACGGCGGTCGCGAGGTGCTGGCCCGGCGTACCCACCAGATGAACCTCCCAGGGTAACGCCGAGTCGCTCCGCTCCGCCTTGCGCAGCAGATCCAGGCCCGCGAACCCAAGCGCAGGTGAGGCCGTCTCGTCGAGGCTGCTGTGTCCCGGAGGCAGGAGAAGGACGCCGAGCGCCCCCGGCATCCGCTCAGCCAGGGATCGTTCCAGGCGGAGAACCGCTCCAGGGTCCTGGAACGGGATCTTGGCCGGGATCACGCGGGGGTCCCGGACGAGGCCGGCCACGGCCAGGCGCAGACCCTCGAGCTGCCGCCCCAGCCCATCCGCCGCCAGCGCCGCGGTCCCGCGCAGGATCGCCTCCCCGCGCGAGCGCTCCGCGTCCCAGGACAACCAGGCCTGCGCCAGGAGCGTTGCCAGGAGCAGCCCGGCCATGCCTGCGAAGACCGCCGCCACAACCCGGGCCACGCTCGGCTGCGGATGATCGCCCCACCCGCCGCCGCTTTCCCTTGTGGTCACCCTGGAGCCCTTGCTGTTCATTGGTCTAGCCTTCGGCTAACGCACCCCAGGAGCGATCTGCCACTCGCCGACTGCATCAGCACGCCTCAATGCCGGCCCGTGTGCCCGAACCCGCCGTCTCCGCGGCGACTATCGGTGAAGGTCTCGACAAGCTCTAGCTGGGCGCGTACCACCGGCACCACCAGGAGCTGCGCGATCCGCTCCCCCACCTCGATGCGAAACTCGGTGCTGCCGCGGTTCCAACAGGAGACGAAGAGCTCGCCCTGATAATCGGAATCGATCAGCCCCACCAGATTGCCGAGCACGATACCGTGCTTATGCCCCAGCCCCGAGCGCGGCAGGATCAGAGCCGCGAGTCCTGGCTCGGCGATGTGGATGGCCATCCCCGAGGGGATCAGCTCGCTCCGACCCGGTTCCAGGGTCAGCGGCGCATCCAGCATGGCGCGCAGGTCCATGCCCGCCGACCCCTCGGTGGCGTAGGCCGGCAGGGGAAACTCACGCCCCAAGCGGGGGTCAAGGATCTTGACCTGTAGCCTGTGCATGGTATTGCTCCGCAATGAGCCGGGCGAGCTGCTCCGCGATCTCGGTCTTGGGCGCCATGGGTAGCAGGCGCTGTCCACCCCGCCAGAGCACCAGGAGCGCGTTGTCCTCGCGCTCGAACCCGCCCTCGGTGCCACCCACCTGGTTAGCAGCGATCATGTCGAGCCCCTTCCCCACCAGCTTGGCCCGGGCCTGCTCCTCCAGCCGCTCGGTCTCGGCGGCGAAGCCCACCGTGAACGGCCCCCCTGGAAGTGCCGACACCCGGGCGAGGATGTCGGGGTTGCGCACCAGCCTCAGGGTGAACACGCCTTCGGACTTCTTGATCTTGGCCGGCGCCACCTGCTCGGGCCGATAGTCCGCCACCGCGGCCGCCGCCACGAACAGATCGCAGCCCTCGATGCGCTCCATCACCGCCGTCTCCATCTCGAGCGCGCTCTCCACCACCACCCGGGTCACCCCGGCCGGCGGCTCGAGACCGCTCGGGCCGCTCACCAGCTCGACCGCGGCGCCAAACCCTGCGAGCGCTTGTGCCAAGGCATAGCCCATGCGCCCGGAGCTACGGTTGCCGACGAAACGCACCGGGTCGATGGCCTCTCGCGTGGGACCCGCGGTCAGCACCACACGACAGCCCTCCAGGGTGCGCGCCCGGAAGCCGTCCGCCAGCGCGGCGATGATGGCCTCGGGCTCGAGCATGCGGCCGGGACCGCTCTCACCGCAGGCCTGCTCGCCCTCCGCGGGGCCGAGAATAGTCACCGAACGGCGCCGGAGAAGGGCCAGATTGTCCTGGGTCGCCGGATGGCGCCACATCTGCTGGTTCATGGCCGGGGCCACCCACAGCGGGGCGGCACTCGCCAGGCACAGGGTGGTGAGCAGGTCGTCGGCCAGTCCCTGCGCCAGGCGGGCGAGAAAATGGGCACTGGCAGGGGCAACCAACACCCGCTCCGCCCAGCGCGCGAGCTCGATGTGATCCATCCCCGCCTCCGCCCCGGGGTCCAGCAACCGGGTGCGAACCGGCGAGCCCGACAGTGCCTGGAGGGTCAGCGGCGTGATGAAGGACTGGGCGGCCGCGGTCATGACCACCCGTACCTGGGCGCCGGCTGTCCGCAGCAGCCGGACCAGGTGCGCGCTCTTGTAGGCGGCGATGCCGCCGGTGACCCCGACCAGGAGTCGGCGCCCGGACAAGGAGCCATCGGCTTGCGTGCTCATAGGCCTGCAAGATTAACCGACCCGCTGTCTGCAGGGAATGGCGCCCCCGCACGGGCCCCTGTTCAGCCCCAGCCGGCTTGATTATCCTGGTATCTGCCGGTCTGCAACCAGGAGACATTATGTCAATCAGCGAGTGGCCAGCCGACGAGCGCCCAAGGGAAAAGCTACTGCAGCGCGGCGCGGCCGCCCTCACCGACGCCGAGCTGCTCGCCATCTTTCTGCGTACCGGGGTGCAGGGTAAGAGCGCGGTGGACTTGGCGCGAGATCTGCTCGAACGCTTCGGCGACCTGCGCGGGCTCCTGACCGCGGAGCGCGATCAGTTCTGCAGCGCCAAGGGACTGGGGCCCGCAAAATACACCCAGTTGCAAGCGGTGATGGAGATGAGCCGCCGCTACCTCGATGTCGAGATTGGCGATCGGGACCTGGTGAACACCCCGGAGCTGGTCCGCCGATACCTCAAGCTGCGCCTCCACGGTTACCCCTACGAAGTCTTCGCCTGCCTGTTCCTGGATACCCGCAGCCGGGTCATCCTGTATGAGGAGCTGTTCCGGGGTACCCTCAATCAGACCAGCGTGCACCCTCGGGAAGTGGTCCGACGGGCGCTGGCCCTCAACGCCGCTGCTGTCATTTTCGCCCACAACCACCCCTCGGGCAGTGCCGACCCGAGCTCAGACGACCTCTCGCTCACTCGAAACCTCAAGACCGCTCTCGAGCTTTTCGACATCGCGGTGGCCGACCATTTTGTAGTCGGCGATGGTCGCGCCGCCTCCCTTCGCGAGCGGGGCTATCTCTAAGAGGGCCTCGCCCGCGCACGCGGCTTGCCTGTAGGCTGGGGTTCTGGTATGTTGCGGCACTTTCCCTCGGGACCGAGTCTAGGTTGCTGTGGCTAACGCGCAAGGGGTCAGAGAATGTCCAAGGTCTGTCAGGTCACCGGCAAGCGGCCGCTAAACGGGTGCAACGTCTCCCACGCCCACAACCGAACCAAGCGTCGCTTCCTACCAAACCTCCACTACCACCGCTTCTGGGTGGAGAGCGAAAATCGCTGGGTACGCCTGCGGGTTTCCACCCAGGGCATGCGCATGATCGACAAGAAGGGCATCGATGAGGTGCTCGGCGAGATGCGTGCGCGCGGCGAAAAGGTCTGACGGGGAGAGATCGAACCATGGCGAAAAAGGTTGCACGTGAGAGGATTAAGTTGATCTCGAGCGCCGGCACGGGACACTTCTACACCACTACCAAGAACAAGCGGAACACCCCCGGCAAGCTGGAGATGAAGAAATACGACCCGGTGGTACGCCAGCACGTGCCCTATAAAGAGGGCAAGCTCAAGTAGGCTCCTCCTAGCAAGCACCGCATGCGAGAACAAACCCGCCGATCGGCGGGTTTGTTGTTTCTGGACCTGGTGCCGTCTCGCTACGCGAGCGGCTGGGCCCCCAGGGTCAAACCCCGGAGGTTGCGGGCAAACTCCTGTAGCGCCTTGATTCCCGAGGCCTCCGCCTGCTGACACCAGTCCTGCAGACCCTTGAGCAGCGCCTCCTGACTGGTGGCCGTGCGCCCCCAGAGCTCCGCCAAGCGCTCGCGATACTGATACACCGTCCGCAGGGTCTGGCTCTGGTCCAGGATGCCCTGCAGCCTATCCAGCGCCGCCGGCTCCAGGCGGGAGCGATCCTTTATCAGGAGCCTTTGGGTGCGCCGATAGAGCCGCCCACAGGCAGGCGCGCTGCCGCAGAGCTCGGCCTTCGATACGGGCTTGAGAACCTCCTGGGCATAGCGGGCGATGACGTGCATGCGGCTGACGATCACCGCCTTGAGGGTATCCATGTCGATCACCAGCTTACCTTCCACAACCTGGGGCCGCGGCGCGAGCTTCTTCACACGGGCCAGCCGGAGAACCGACAGGATGCGGATATAGAGCCAGCCGATGTCGAATTCCCAGGGCTTGACCGAGAACTTTGCGGAGCTCGGAAAGGCGTGGTGGTTGTTGTGCAGTTCCTCCCCGCCAATCAAGAGACCAATGGGTGAAATATTGGTGGAGGCGTCCGGAGACTCGAAATTCCGGTAGCCCCAGTAGTGCCCGATGCCGTTGATGACACCGGCGGCGTAGAAGGGAATCCACAGCATCTGCACCGCCCAGGCCCAGATCCCGTTAACCCCGAACAATACAAGATCGATCAAGAGCAAGGCCCCCACACCCTGCCAGGTGAAGCGGCTGTAGACCCGGCGCTCCAGCCAGTCATCAGGGGTGCCATGACCAAAGCGCTCGAGAATGGCGGGGTCCCTCGCCGCCGACCGATAGAGCTCACTGCCCTCGAACAGCACCTTGCGGATGCCGTACACCTGCGGGCTGTGGGGATCCTCGGGACCCTCGCAGCGGGCGTGGTGCTTGCGATGAATCGCCACCCACTCCCGGGTGACCATGCCGGTGGTCAGCCAAAGCCAGAAGCGGAAGAAATGGCTCACCGCGGGGTGCAGATCCAGGGCGCGGTGTGCCTGGTTGCGGTGGAGGAAAATCGTAACCGCGGCAATCGTGATATGGGTGAAGATCAGGATGGCAATTACCGTCTCGAAGGCGGATAGATCTAGGACGCCGTTCAACAGCATACAGGGGGTTCCTCGCTACGGGAGCACTGGGGGGGATAAGACCCAGCAACTATATAGGATTTTCGCGCGCCGCGAAATGGCCTTTGTTGGCCCCATCGGAGCGCCGCGTCGGCTCCGCTCAAGGCATCAAGGCACAAGTTTCCGATGGCATCTCACCGGGCGATCCAGCCGCGGGGCGAGCAGGTGGTGGGAAGTTGCGGCGCCGGCCCGCATAGAGCCAGGGCGGGTTGGCGAAGCAAAACCCGGCGAAACCGAGATTTCATTTCAGACCAGTCACGGGCTGGTGTCCTAACCTGCCTCCATCGCGCTCATCCCCCACCTGCGGAGACACATCCGGGCTGGCCGCCAACCAGGCATCGAAGGCCGCTGGATCGCCGCGGACCTCGCGTTCGCGGAAATAGGCTGCCGTCTCGAGGGCGGACACCTTCTCGGCAATGGCGGTGACAAGAACGGGTTAATCGATACCTACACATCTCCGGCACCTCGCGGACGTGTACGAACAGTGATTTGGGCAGCCGTGGGCGTCATTGGCCACCAGCAGGAATCCTCCCGCAAGCGGCGCAGAAAGGCACACTGTGTCATCACCGGCAGACAAAAATGGCCGGCGGCTCCGAAGTCGCGCTGACTCAAGGTGACCAGCACCTCCGCGCGGCGTTTCAACGCGGTTTCCAGCGTCATCTCCTCGGCCGCGTCCCGCAATTGCCAACGCCAGAGATGGTGCAGATGCACGGGTTCCAGACCCAACGACAAGGCATCCAGAAAGGCATCGGTCAGTGCCTCACCGCGCCCCCAAGCCTCCTGATGCTCAGGCCGCTTGTGCGGTTTCAGATTCCAAAGTGAGCGGAACCGAAACCAGGGCCCAAGACCGGCCGTTCCTCAAGGCTTGCAGCAGCCCAACTGTGGCGCTGTTGCGGCTCCGGGCGGCGGCTACCAGCACAGTCGTATCGAGCACGGCACGCGCAAGACAGTGCGCGCGGTCGGCTCCGCGCCCACCGGGTGGTCACCACCGAGTTCACGCCCCCGGGCGGGGTCATGGACCGGGTCAAGGAGCACACCGCCCTCTACGGCCGCGCCGGGGGCGGGGGCACCGACTACTTCAACCAGCCCTTCACCCTGCAGGCCGGGGTGCA
>JAEHCY010000157.1 GCA_016880695.1 Chromatiaceae bacterium
ACCTCAGCGTAACTCATGATCAACCTCCATTGGTGTCATATTTTGATTGTTTAGGATGTATTGGTGACGGTGCAACACTAAATGGGTTTGCCGAAAAATGAAAGCCGTTCGTCTGTCACGGCGGCCGATGGAGCAGGGGTTACGGTGAGTCGATTACGGCGGGCGCGGCCACCGCTGGTGCAGGGCCAGCCAACACGGGGCAAGACCGCCCCGAATCGGCTGCGCCGGGTGGACCAGTTCCTGGTGGCCTACGATCGCTTTCTGTTGCAGCGCAACGATGGGCCGTTCGCCGATGCCTGGTTCGTCGACCTCGGATACGGGGCCGAACCGGTGACCACGCTGGAGGCCGCGGCACGCCTGCGCCGCCTCAACCCCGGCCTCGGGGTGCTCGGGGTGGAGATCGACCCGGAGCGGGTGGCGGTGGCCCGGCCCTGGGAGGATGCCCGGACCCGGTTTTGCCTGGGTGGTTTCAATCTGCCGGTGGGCGCCGATCCGGCTTTGCCGGCGCGCTCGGCGCGGCTGGTGCGGGTGTTCAACGTGCTTCGCCAGTATGAGGAATCGGCCGTCGCCGAGGCCTACGCCCACCTCGGAGAGGGGGTGGTTCCCGGTGGCTTGCTGATCGAAGGGACCTCCGACCCCTTTGGTCGACTTTGGTCGGCCAACCTGCTGCGCCGCCTGCCCGTGGCGCCACCCGCCTGGCCCTGGCGGCGCGAGGCACTGGTTTTGAGCCTTCGCCCCGGCTGCGGCACTCTTCCCGAGGACTTGCAGAGCGTGCTACCGAAGAACCTCATCCACCGGATGGTGCCGGGCGAGCCGATCCACGCCCTGTTCACGGACTGGACCCAGGCCGCCCGCGAGGCCAGTGCCTGGCGCGCATTCGGTGTCCGCCAGTGGTTTGCCGCCAGCCTGCGGCGGCTTGCTGAGCGAGGCTATCGTCTGGATCTGCGCGCGAAATGGCTGCGGCAGGGCTTTCTGATCTGGAAAGACCCTCCGATCGCCCTCTGAGCCCGCGCCGAAGGGCCCAAATACCCAATACAAATACCCAATAACCACGGGTTGGTATCAGGATTCTCTGGCACTATGTTATGGCAACGGCGGGCACGGCAAACGGCATCCCGCCGCAACGATAGATAACAACGACCCGAGCCAAACGAGGAGACCCCATGAGAACTCTATCTGCTGCTGCCCTGTTCCTGCTCAGTATCGGTGGCGCCCTGGCGGGCACCACGCCGGCCCCCGAGGGCGCCAAGGTGTATATCGTCGAGCCCAAGAATGGCGCTCTGGTGCAAAGCCCGGTGAAGGTGGTGTTTGGGGCCACGGGCATCGGTGTGGCCCCGGCCGGCACCCAAAAGGAGAACACCGGCCACCATCACTTGCTGATTGATACGGGCTTACCCCCGCTCGATCAGCCCATCCCCTCGGATGCCACGCACAAGCATTTCGGCGGCGGTCAGACCGAGGTCCTGATCGAGCTGACCCCGGGGCAGCACACCCTGCAGCTCCTGTTGGCGGACTTCGCCCACATCCCCCATAACCCGCCGCTGGCCTCCGAGCCGATCACCATCACCGTGAAGTAGCCGCGCCGACAAGTCTGCGCTGGGCTGTCTTGCGCCGGGGGGTGTCAGGTCCCGCCGGCCGCAAGCAACCTCCGCAGGTCGGCGCAGGGAACCTGGTGCCAGTGGATGCGCTGGCCCAACTCGTCGGGGAACGGCGGACAGGCTAAGGCCCCGTCCGCGGCCGGCAGGACGATCCGCACCCGGTTGAACCCACGCGCATCCCGCAGCGCGAGCGCCGCCTTGCCCAAATGGACCAGCTCCGCGGGATTGCTCAGCCGGAAATCGGGCCGGGAGATCACCACCAGCAACCGCCCGCCCACATTGAGCAGTCGACCCACCGGCAGACCGGCCAGACTACGTGGGGGTGGCTCCACCGCGATGTTGCGCAGTACCTCATCGGGGCAGGCGCAACCGAGCACCTGCCGGACGAATTGCTGTAGGGGATCGGGGTTTTCGGCCCGCGCCGAAACGGTTACTCGGCCGGGTGGTGGCGGATCGGCAAGGGGCGCTGCGACCACTCTGTCGGCGCTTGAGCGTGGGGTTGAACCCGCTCGGTGGCTGGTGCGGGTCACTCCTCGCAGGAATAGCCGTGCTGCAGGAGACCCTCTTCGAGGTGGTCAGCCACGTAGGGATGGGCCAGCAGGTACTCGGTGGTGTTGTCGCCCTGCGCGTGCTGGGCGTCCTCCACCGCGGTGTACCACTCCTCCAGATCATAATCGCCGCGCCCGAGCCACATCAGGGCCACGAGCTCGGCCTGTTGCTCCGAGGTGAGGTCGTTGACGGCGACCTTGACCTCGAGCGCCGACAGATCGTCGATGTGATCGGCCAGCACCTGCAGGGCCCAGTCATCGCTCGGGCTGCTGGGGGTCTCGGGGATCACGACCTCCTCTTTGGCCTGGAATTCCCGGGCCCTCGCGATCAGGAAGCAGACGGTCTCAGGGCTGACGTTCAGCATGGGGCCTCTCCGGGAGCAAACCACAACGAAATCGAAGGTGCAGTGCGGGCCACCGACACCCCTGGCCCACGTGCGCCCTCGAAGTGTAATCCTTCCCCAGGGGGGCAGCCAGAGGGAGGGATGGCCCATTACCGGGGGTTTGAGGGGTGCGCGGCTGCGGGTCTCGTTTAGACGTCAGATTTCCCTCGCGGTCGCGGAAATTCGCGGACGCCCGCCATGGCTCCGCCGGGTATTGCAACCGGCGCCCCGGGGGGTATCGCGCTCGATCGCCTCATTGTGGTTGACCCTGGTCAATTATTTCGCGACGCAGCCGGGCGATAGTCTCAACTGCCTAAGTTGTGAAGCCTCCTCCGCCAGATGGGAGGTCCGCTCGCCAGCGACCCTGAGGGTCGTCGTTAGGGTTCGGGGGGATAGGCCGAGCGTCTTCCGCCGATCGATCGCGGTAGAAGCGCTCCTCGCACCGCATCAGGCCATTTCCCTGGCGAGCACGGGGGCTCAGCACAACGAGATGCGGTCCCCCACCTCGGAACGGTAACCTACCATGTCCATCGTCTCTGCCCGCTTACTCCTCGCCGTGGGTCTGCTAACCCAGCCTGCCCTGGCGGAAACCCCGATCATCTCCTTTGCCAATGTGGATGCCCGCAACGGTCGGGACATCAACGAGGTCTGCGCGGGCTGCCACGGTGAGTTCGGGGCAGGGGGCAAGGAGGGTGAGTATCCCCGGCTCGCGGGTCAGCCGGCGCCCTTTATCGCCAAACAGCTCCTACTGTTTCGGGATCGATCGCGTGAGAACCTGGCCATGGTCGAGTATGTGGACCACCGCCAGATGCCGGACCCGGATATCGCCGACGTCTCCGCCTACCTGGCCACCATTGAGCTCAAGACCAAACTGCCGCCAGTGGACGAAACCGCCCCCGGCTACAATGCCTACCAGCGGTTGCAGGAGGCGAAACGCCTGATGCAGATTCCGCTGGCGGAGGGGGATGGGCAGAAGGGCCGCCGTCTCTACAAGAAGGAATGTGGGTCCTGCCACGGCCGGGAGGGCTGGGGCGATGCGGACAAGGTGACCCCCATGCTGGCCGGTCAGTACACCAGCTATCTGTGGCGGCAGGTGGACCGCTTCATCGAGGGCCAGCGCATCCACGATGAGGAGTCCCCCCAGGACGAGTTGCTCAAGGCGTTCAGCAAGGAAGAGATCCGCGACATCTTCGCCTACCTGTCGACCGCGGATGACTGATCCAGTTTCGCTTTAAAAAAGAAGGGCGAAATGAGGCACCTCCGCCGGTGCCCGTCATTTGTTCCGGGCTGGAGGCGGATTTTTCTCCTGAGGTGCATGCACCTGCGTCTCCAAGGCCGCAATAACCTTTCCCAGGCCA
>JAEHCY010000020.1 GCA_016880695.1 Chromatiaceae bacterium
CGGCCGCAGGGGCCCCGCAAGGGACGGGGGTGCCCACTGATGCTGCCCCCCTGGTTCGGCCAGGGGTCGGTCGGGCCGAGACCCAAGCCACTGCGACCGGTTCTGTCGGCCATCCTCTCGACCATGGCCCGGTGGATCCTGGCCGCCCCCAGGGGTCAGCGGGCATTTTTCACCCCCCTGCGCGCAGCACGGCCCCGAATGACCGCATGGGCGAGGTAATCCGACTCGGCGAGGCGATCTTCATCGGGACCTTTTCGCACCCGGAGTCGGCGAGGTACGTTGGCAACACCCAGACCTGCGAGGGGTGCCATCTGGATGCCGGGCGCCTGGCGGGCGCGGCCCCCATGTGGGCCGCCTGGGTCGCCTATCCCGCCTTCCGCACCAAGAATCAGCGCGTCAACACTATCGCGGAACGCATCCAGGGGTGCTTCACCTATTCCATGAACGCCCCGGCCTCCACTGTCGGGCACGCCCCAGAGGCCGAGAGCGACACCCTGGTCGCGTTGCAGAGCTATATCCACTGGGTCGCTACCGGAGCCCCCACGGGGGATAGCGGGATGCCAGGGCGCGGCTACCCGACCCTCGATCCGACGCCCCAAGGCTTCGATCCGGACCGCGGCGCCGGGGTCTACCAGACTGTTTGCGCCGTCTGCCATGGCAACGACGGTCAGGGCACCTGGGTCCGCGGCGAGTTGCTCTTCCCGCCCCTGTGGGGTGCCAAGTCCTACAACTGGGGTGCCGGCATGCACCGCATCGATACCGCCGCCGCCTACATCAGGCACAACATGCCCCTGGGGCCGGCCACACGCCTGAACGATCAGGACGCTTGGGATGTGGCCGCCTTCATCAACGCCCAGGAGCGTCCCCAGGACCCGCGCTTCAACGGTGACCTGGCGGAGACTACACGGCTCTACCATGCCAGCCGCTACGACTACTATGGCAAGCGCTCCGGACCCGATGGCAGGCCCCTGGGTGATGACCCGGCGAAACGTTGAGGGGTCGGCGGCCCAGTGCCGGGTCCAGCCGTTGGCGTCGTTCCCAGCCCGGCCCACGCACACCCTCTGGGTCCCCGCTGCAGTTTCGCGGGGGATGCCGACTTCCTGGTCCCCGAGGTGGTGGACAAGCTCACCACCGACAGCGTGCTGGCCATGAGCTTCTTGCCTGGCGTGCCGGTGGAGACCCTGGCCAACGCGGAGCCCGCCCTGCGCGAGCGGGTGGCAGGGCTTCTCATCCGCCTGCTATTCCGGGAGTTCTTCGACTTTAGCGTGATGCAGACCAACCCGAACTTCGCCAACTACCGCTACGACGCAGCCTCCGGGCGCATCGCGCTTCTCGATTTCGGCGCCACCCGCAGCTACCCACCCGCGCGGATGGCGCAACTACGCGCCCTGATGGCGGCAGCGGTGTATCACGACCCGCCGGGCCTGGAAGCTGCCGCCACCGCCCTGGGGTACCTCAGCGAGCATGAGCCCGCCGAGCGACGCCGGGCGGTGGCCGAGCTGTTCCCCTGTTGGTGGCCGAACCGGCCCGTCATGAGGGCAGCTATGACTTTGGCCGCTCGGACCTCACGGCGCGGTTGCGGGATTCGAGCTATGCGCTGGGGTTCGACCAGGGCCAGTGGCGACCCCCACCGGCGGACCTGATCTTCTTGCACCGCAACCTGGGGGGCCTCTTTCTGCACTGCGCTCGGCTGCGTGCCCGGGTCAACGCCCGCACCTTGCTCCTGCCGTACCTCGAAAACACCGACTCCTACCCTATCGATTCGTCACTGGCAGCTTGATCGTCCCTTTATCGCGATAGCTCACCCCGTAAGGGCCCGCGGCCGACCGGAAGTCGGGGGTTGCCGGAGCACGGGATGCAGGAGGGTGAGCACTACCCCTCCAGGGCTTCTCGAACCCGGCAATTCATGCCGGGGTGACTTTGATTGCCACCAATCCTCACAGACGACTAACCGCTCGGGACCGCAGGCTGAGCGGTGTCGGGGAAAATCAGCGCATCGGTGGCAAAACCGGCGCGGCGGGCGCTCTGCAGCAGATCCTCGATCACCGCCGGGGGCAGTTGCCGCTCGCGGGAGAGAATCCATAGATAGTCGTGGTCGTAACCCGCCACCAGGGCCCAGCGGTAGTCGGGGTCCAGGACGAAGACGTGGTAGCCGCCGAAGAAGGGACCGAAGAAGCTCACCTTGAGGCTGCCCACCTCAGCTCCTTCGAGGAAGTAGGCGCGACCCTCGGCCTCCTTCCACCGACCCTTGGCCGCATCGTAGCCCCGGTTCAACACCTCCACGCCGCCGTCTTGGCGGCGGTTGTAGGTGGCACTGACCGCTGTCAGGCCCCGCTCGAAGGAATGATCCAGACGGGCAATCTCGTACCAGGTACCGAGGTAGCGCTCCAGCTCAAACCCACTCACCGGGCGCACCCCTTCGGGTATCCCGGTGCAGCCTCCGAGCAGCAGCGCGAACAGGAACAAACAGAGTCGACGGGGGTAACAACGAGTGAGCATGGGGAACCTCAGAAACACTGGGTTGATTGGAGAGGCGACGCCATCGCGGTACTCCGTTTCCGCTCGCGCCTCGCCCGTTGATCGACATTATGTAGCAACCACCCCCGAATTTGCCCGAGCCGCAGGCCAAAATGCTCCTGTGTTGAGAGAACAGGAACAGGCCCCTGGCCGAATTCCACCCCGTTTCCGCGCTGGTCGGGAAGCACCGGGAAATCGCCGGGCGAATCGCGCATCGCCACAGGGACATCGCGCGCCTGGGCGGGGGAACTCGCCCCCTATGCCACCAGGCACTCCCCCATGCGCTTATTGCGCTACCCGTAGCCGCACCCCTCGCGACGGGTGAGCACGTGGGCTCAGTGGGCCAGGATGTCGTGGAAGATGTCACCGTTGGACCAGCGCCAGGTATCTTCCCGGTAGGCCACCGCATGGGCGTAGCGGTCGCGATACCGTGCCACTTGGATTTCAGCGTGGTTTTTGCGAAGAAATTGACGTGCGTCAGTACGGCAGTGAGTGCTGCCGTTGCTGCCGCTATGCTTACCGGTTGCGGTTTTACCCAGGTTAGCGGCGGCGGTTGGATACCTTCCGTTGTGGAGGGTGAAAAAGCCAACTTCGGCTTCTGGGGGGATTCCTGCTACGAAGGCGTACAAGGCAACTTCAACTACCATGACATGAACGCCGTAGAGGGTGGCGTCAAGATGAATGGTTGGGTAACCGAGGCTGCCGACTGCGCCGTAGTAGACGGAAACTTGGACGCTAAGCCATTGTGCCTTGTCTGCAAAGCCATCGCGGGAGAGGCTGGCCTCAGGGTAGCGGAAGATGGGTCTGGCTTGGCAGCCCTCGCGGCCGACTACCGTTCCACAAACCCGAAGATCAAGGGCGAGGGGAAGCTCATTGCCTGCATGGCCGACAACGGCGAGGGGTCCAAGGCGATCGCGGATGACATGATCGCAGTCAAGGTGACCAAGGGACCATTCAAGGGCTACTTCAACAAGGGCTACGTCCAGGGCAACATCCAGCAGTGGTCTTGCCCAGAATCTTAACCGAGCAACTCGCTGGTTAACCCCCTTGAGATCCAACGCCCGGCCCGCGCCGGGCGCTTTCGTTCAGGTAGCCTGATGATGATCCTTGGCCGCCTCGTTTTGAGTGCCCCGATAGCCGGTTCCGTTTTCGCTGGTTAACCCAATTCGACCCCGTCAAGCCCCTGCGTCAAGGCGCGCCGCCACGCTTGACGCCAGCCTGATTCGGAACCCATGCTTGCGGGCCATCACAGCCCTTGCCCTTTCGAGCACTCGCCCATGAGGCACGTCACTCCCTTCCTCCTCATCACCCTGCTCGCCGGTCCCGCCGGCGCGGCCGACCCCATTGCCCAGTACGATGCGGTCAAGGCGCTCGGAACCCTCAATGGGCTGGCGCTGCACTGCAAGTACCTCGACCAGGTCCGCCGCATGAAGGCCGCCGTGGTGGACAACGCCCCCAAGGAGCGCAGTTTCGGGCTGGCGTTCGATGAGTCCA
>JAEHCY010000158.1 GCA_016880695.1 Chromatiaceae bacterium
AGGTTCGGGTCCGGGTTGCGCAACCCGCTCGGAGTGCCGCACCGCCGCTACCAGCCCCGAGACCCGTGTCTGGGGAGGCAGCGCAACTGCTGTGGGAGACCGCGGCGAGAGTTCCGGATGAAGGACTAGCGGCGGCGCTGCGGCGGCTGGTCGTCGTGGCCAGCCGGACCGCGAAGGCTTAACCGATCGGGTTACCGTTAGGCCAGAGAAATCGCGGGAACGAAAGAGATCGGGGCATTAGCCGCATCTTCGAAGACAACCACCTCCCAGGCCGCCCGATCCGCCATCAGGGCGCGCAGCAACCTGTTGTTCAAGGCGTGTCCCGACTTGAACCCGTGGAACGCACCGATGAGGCTGTGCCCCAGAAGATAAAGGTCGCCGATGGCGTCGAGGATCTTGTGCTTGACGAACTCATCCTCGTAGCGCAGCCCATCTTGGTTGAGCACCCGATAATCGTCGACCACCACCGCGTTATCTAGGCTACCGCCTAGAGCCAAGTCTTGTTGCCGCAACATCTCGATTTCGCGTAGGAAACCGAAGGTGCGCGCGCGACTGACCTCTCTGACGAACGAGGTCAGGGAAAAATCGACCGTGACGGACTGGGCGCTGGAGGCAATGGCGGGATGGTCGAAGTCGATGGCGAAGGAGACCTTGAAACCGTCGAACGGATCGAAAGCGGCCCATTTTTCGCCCTCCTCGACCCTTACCGCCCGCGTGATGCGCAAGAAACGCTTGGGCCGGCCCTGCTCCTGCACGCCGGCCGACTGAATGAGAAACACAAAGGGCCCCGCACTGCCATCCATGATCGGGACCTCAGGGGCACTGAGATCAACGACGGCATTGTCGATGCCGAGACCGGCGAACGCTGCCAGCAGATGCTCCACCGTGGCGATCTTCACGTCGCCCTGAACCAGGGTAGTCGACAGACGCGTATCGCCGACATTTTCCGGAACCGCCCGGATCTCCACCGGTTCCGCCAGATCGACGCGGCGAAACACAATTCCCGTGTCCGGTGCAGCGGGCCGCAACGTGAGAAAGACCTTTTTTCCGGTGTGTAGACCCACGCCGGTGGCACGGATTACGTTCTTCAGCGTGCGTTGCCTAACCATTGTCGTTCCTCTCGCGCCACTGGCGCTCAACGGCCGCGCTCGCCTCCACCGGCGAGCGCGCCGGAACACCGCCCGGTAACCTACCTGCCAGCCAATCCCGGCGTATCAGTTAGGGTTTTCCCAGGTTTTTAACAGGAATACTCGGGCGTTGCAAGCCAATAACCTTCGCCCCTACTAGGTCGTTCGTCAATCCGCCTGCCGACGCAAGAACGCAGGGATGTCCAGATACTCCATGTCGCCGTCCATCGAGGCATCGCCACCGCCCTTGTTACCCTGTTGCGTGCGCCACACCGCCGGCCGCTTGATCAGCTCACGGTAATCCAACCCCGTCTCCTCGCCGCGGTTGCTCGCCACCAACCGGATCGCCGGCTCCGACGACGACTCGGTCCGATCGGGCACCACGCTCTTGAGCCGCGAACTCCCCAGTCCGGTGGCGACCACCGTCACGCGCAGATCGTCCTGCATATCGGGATCGATGACGGTCCCCACCACCACCGTCGCGTCCTCGTCGGCGAAGTCGCGCACCGTGTTGCCAACCTCGTCGAACTCCCCGATGGTCATATTCGCACCCGCGGTGATATTCACCAAGATGCCCTTGGCGCCGGCGAGGTTGACGTCCTCTAACAAAGGACTCTTGATGGCGGCCTCGGCGGCCTCGCGGGCACGGCTCGGACCGCTCGCCCGCCCGGTCCCCATCATCGCCATCCCCATCTCCTTCATCACGGTCTTGACGTCAGCGAAGTCCACGTTGATCAAACCCGGTCGAGTAATGAGCTCGGCGATGCCTTGGGTTGCATTCAGCAGCACATCGTTGGCCGCGCTGAAGGCGTCGAGCAGGCTCATATCCTTGCCGAGGACCGTCAGGAGCTTCTCGTTGGGAATCGTAATCAAGGAGTCGACGGTCTGTGCCAGAGCCCCAATGCCCTGTTCGGCCACCCGTTTACGCTTGGCACCCTCGAAGGGGAATGGCTTGGTCACCACGGCAACAGTGAGAATCCCGAGCTCGCGCGCGACCTCGGCTACGATGGGCGCCGCGCCGGTACCCGTACCGCCACCCATACCGGCGGTGATGAACACCATGTCCGCCCCTTCCAGCGCGTCCTGAATTCGGTCGCGATCCTCCAGTGCCGCTTGACGACCCACCTCGGGGTCGGCGCCGGCTCCGAGGCCCTTGGTAATGCTCGATCCAAGCTGGAGGATCGTTTTGACGTTGGTGTAGCTCAGGGCCTGCGCATCGGTATTGGCGCAGATGAACTCCACCCCTTCCATGGAGCGCGCCACCATATGGTTGACGGCGTTGCCCCCGCCTCCACCGACGCCGATCACCTTGATCACCGCACTCTGACTCTGGGTATCCATTAACTCAAACATGGTTGTTCTCCTCTCATCCGCAGTTGAATCGTTTGAAAATGAAATCAATACACCTGGGCGGGGTGGGTTACAGATCGGTGCCCCGCCGGCCCCCTCGCACCGCCTAGAAATTGCCCTGGAACCAACTTCGCATGCGCTGCCACACCGACTTCACGCCCTTCGCATCTGACAGCTCGGCACGGCGCAATTGCCGGGTGCTGCCCGCGTAGAGCAAAAGCCCCACACCGGTGGCATAGATCGGATTGCGGACCACGTCCGCCAGTCCCGACACGTACTGGGGCGTCCCCAGCCGCACGGGCATGTGGAACACCTCCTCCGCCAGCTCGATCACCCCTTCCATCTTCGCGCTGCCGCCGGTTAGAACCACGCCGGCGGGGATCAGGTCCTCGAACCCGCTGCGGCGCAGCTCCGCCTGCACCAGGGTGAACAGTTCCTCATAGCGGGGCTCGACGACCTCGGCCAGGGTCTGGCGGGACAAACGCCGAGACGGCCGGTCCCCGATACTGGGTACCTCGATGGTCTCCTCGCTGCGCGCGAGCTGGGTTAGCGCGCAGGCGTACTTGACCTTGATCTCTTCGGCATGCTGGGTCGGCGTACGCAGTGCCACCGCGATATCGTTGGTCACCTGATCGCCGGCGATGGGGATCACCGCGGTGTGGCGAATCGAGCCCTCGGTGAACACCGCGATGTCGGTGGTGCCACCCCCCATATCCACCAGACAGACACCCAGCTCCTTCTCGTCATCGCTCAGCACCGCATTGCCCGAGCTCAACTGCTCAAGCACCAGGTCGTCGACCTCCAGACCACAGCGACGCACGCATTTGACGATGTTCTGGGCCGCGCTCACCGCGCCGGTCACCAGGTGGACGCGCACCTCGAGGCGGACACCCGACATCCCCACCGGCTCCTGAATACCCTCCTGGTTATCGATGATGAATTCCTGAGGCAGGATATGCAGGATCTTCTGGTCGGCCGGGATGGCAACCGCGCGGGCGGCATCGAGGACCCGATCCACATCCCCCTGGGTGACTTCGCGGTCCTTGATGGCCACGATCCCGTGGGAGTTGAGGCTGCGGATGTGGCTACCGGCAATCCCCGTGTGCACCGAATGGATCTCGCAGCCGGCCATCAGCTCGGCCTCTTCCACAGCCCGTTGGATGGACTGGACGGTGGATTCGATGTTCACCACCACCCCGCGTTTGAGGCCCCGGGAGGGATGACTGCCGATGCCGACTACCTCGACGGCGCCATCGGCCTTGACCTCGCCCACAATGGCCACCACTTTCGAGGTTCCGATGTCCAGGCCAACCACTAGATTTTTCTCGATTTTTCGCGACATTCAGATCCGTCCGGTAGTGCGTGTGCCACCGCGCGGGCTCGCGCGGTCCTTTGCTGATTTCGGCCGCTCGGGCTCGGCGATCACCTCAGCACGCCACTGCACGGCAAGGCCATTGCTGTAGCGCAGGTCGATACGCTCCAGCGTGGCCGCTTGCTGACGTAGGTGCGGAAGTACCCGGAGCAGGCGGGCCAATCGCTCGTTGACCTCGGTCTTGCCCAGCTCGATGCGCAAACCGTCCTTCAGTATCAGGCTCCAGGCGCCCCGTGCATCGAGGCGTAGCTCATCGATCTCGACCCCTCGGGGCTGGAGCAACGACTGCCACTCGCGATGGCGCTCCAGAACCAGCGGGGCACTCTGCGCATCGGGTCCGACCAGGTTCGGCATTCCTGCCGGTATCTCCGTGTCCTTACTGTGAAAGACCACCCCCTCGGCAGTAACCAGCCCCTCACCCGACCAGCGCGCCACGGGGCGCCGCTCACGCACGTGGAGGTCGAGCCGGTCGGGCCAGAGCCGGCGGACAGTTGCCTGCTCCACCCACGGGAGTTTGCTGATCGCCTGCTGCACCCCCTGCAGATCGAGGGAGAAGAAACCGCCACGGATCTCCACGGCCACCACCTTCTCGAGGGCCGCACGGTGCAGAGGCTGAAGCTCGCCGCCGATGTGCACCACCTCGAAGGGCAAGGTGTGGGGCGCGCGCAGCCAGACCACACCCCAGGCGCCGCCAGCCAGCATGCCCGAGAGCAGCACGAGCCCCAGCAGCCAGCGGCCCCAGGGCCGTCTCGGCCTGGGCACCGGTAGTGGCCTCGGTGGTGCGGTGCGGGTCATCGACCGAATGTGGTCCCCAGGATGCGCCAGACCAGCTCCTCGAACGGTATACCCCGGGCCCGCGCCGCCATGGGCACCAACGAGTGATCGGTCATGCCCGGCGCGGTATTCACCTCCAGCAACCAAGGCCCACCAGACTCATCCCGCATCAAATCGACCCGCCCCCAGCCGTGGCCAGCAATCGCCTCAAAGGCATCAAGGGCGAGCCCCTGCAAGCGACGCTCGTCGTCCTCCGCTAAACCACAGGGGCAGTGGTAGCAGGTGGTCGTCGCCGAGTATTTGGCCTCGAAGTCGTAGAAGCTCCGGGGCGTCTCTAGCCGAATCAGGGGCAATGCCTCCCCATCGAGCACCGCGGCGGTGCACTCCCAGCCCTCGATCCAGCGCTCCGCCAGTACCAGTGAATCTAAACGAGCAGCGGATTGCCAACCTTCGGCCAACTGCTCGGGGTCCTCAACCTTGGCCATTCCAATGCTCGACCCCTCGTGGGCCGGCTTGATCATGAGCGGAAACCCCAGCTCGGCGGCATCCATCAGGTCGGACTCCCCGCGCAGGACGACGAACTCCGGAGTCGGCAGCCCGGCCCCCCGCCAAAGCAGCTTGCAGCGGTATTTGTCCATCCCCAGGGCAGACCCGAGCACACCCGATCCCGTGTAGGGCAAACCCAGGGTCTCCAAGGCCCCCTGAATCACCCCGTCCTCACCGCCCCGGCCGTGCAAGATGACGAAGGCCCGCTGGTAGCTCCCGGTGGCCAGCACCTCGAGCACATCGGGACCCGGGTCGACGGGGTGCGCATCCACCCCCCGCTCGCGCAGCGCCGCGAGAACCGCAGCCCCGCTCCTAAGGGAAACCTCCCGCTCCGCCGAGCGCCCCCCCATCAGCACCGCAACCCGACCGAAATCCTCTGGCGTGATCATGCTCATTCGCCCTCGCCGATGCGGTGCACTTCGGGCACGAGACGGACACCGAAAGCCTGCTCGACCACGTGCTGAACACGGTCGATAAGGGATTCGAGGTCCCGCGCGCTGGCCCCACCGGTATTGATGATGAAGTTGGCGTGCTTTTCAGAGACCGCCGCGCCACCGATCCGCAGGCCCTTGAGACCGGCCGCCTCGATCAGACGGGCGGCGTGGTCGCCGGGGGGGTTGCGGAACACCGAGCCGCAGCTCGGCAAGCCAATGGGCTGCGTCTGGTTGCGGCGCTCGAGCAGGCTGCGAATGCGCGCCTGGCTGGCTGCCACATCTCCCGGCTCCAGGGTGAGCAGGGCGGACAGGAACCACTCCCCCGGCGGGCCCTGCACCTGGCGATAGCCGATCTGATATTCCGCCGGCGCGCGCTCGCGCACCCGGCCAAAACGATCCAGGGTCTCGACAACGCTCACCCGCCCCCAGGTCTCGCCATCGAAGGCCCCGGCGTTCATGGCCAGCGCGCCCCCCAGCGTCCCTGGAATTCCGGCCAGAAACTCGGCCCCGATCAGCCCCAGGCGGGTGGCGAAGCGGGCCACCTTGGCACAGGCAACCCCTGCCTCGGCGCGAATGCCCTGCTCGCCCTCGCGGCGCAATCCGCCGAGGCAGCCCTGGGTGGCGATCACGGTCCCGGCAAAACCACCGTCGCGAACCAGCAGGTTACTGCCGAGCCCAATCCACAGGAGCGGCTCACTCGGCTCCAAGGTGGTAAGGAAGGCGATCAAGTCGGCGGTGTCCGCCGGCTTGTACAGGCGCCGCGCAGGACCGCCCACCCGCCAACTGGTATAGCCGGCGAGGGGTTCGGCGTAGCGCAGCTCTCCGCGCAGCTCAGGCATCTTTTTCACCGCCGCCCTCACCCGGTGGGATCTCCGCTGGGTGCGAGGCCCTTCTTGCGCTGCTTGGGGCGTCCGCAACGATTACGCGGGGGTGTCAGCGGTGCGAGGAGGCTGTGCAGGGCCTCCCCGCAGCCCTGGGTCAGGCGCAACGACCGAATGGGGCGATTCATCCCGAGACCCCCTCCCCGAGCAGTCGCGGCAGCCGAGCGGCCAAGCCCCCGATATCGCCGGCCCCGAGGGTCAGCACCCGATCGCCGTCTAGCACCACCCGCGAGAGCACGCCCGGCAATTGCTCGAGCTGATCGATGAACAGGGGATTCACCTTGCCCCGCGCGCGGATGGCGCGGCTCAAACTCCGGCCATCGGCCCCGGCAATGGGTGCCTCCCCGGCGGGGTAGACCTCGGCGAGCAGGAGCACGTCGACTTCGGAGAGAACCCGCACGAAGTCGTCGAACTGTTCCTCGGTACGGGTGAAGCGGTGGGGCTGGAACGCCACCACCAGACGCTGGCCGGGCCAGCTCCGCCGGGCAGCATCCAGGGTGGCCGCGAGCTCGCGCGGATGATGGGCATAGTCGTCCACCAGCGTCAGGCGGCGGCCATCGGGTGTCACGCAGGCGCTCACCTGAAAGCGTCGGCCGATACCCTGAAAACCCGCCAGACCCCGCTGAATGGCGTCGGGATCCACTCCAAGTTCGCTGGCCACCGCGACCGCCGCCAGCGCATTGAGCACGTTGTGGCGACCCGGTAGGTTGAGAGTGATGGGCAGGGGCGCGGCGAGACCGACACCCGTTGCAACGAAGTGGGTACGCAGGCCGTCGTGACGGATCTCGCTGGCCCGCACATCCGCCTCGGCCAGGGTACCGTAGGTCCGCACCGGGCGCGTGACCTGCGGCAGCACGCCCCGCACCTCGCCATCATCGAGGCACAGCACCGCCAACCCATAGAAGGGGATGTGGTGGAGAAACTCGGTAAAGGTATGGCGCAGTCGGGCAAAATCGCCGCCGTAGGTCCGCATGTGGTCGGCATCGATGTTGGTCACCACTGCAAGCACTGGCTGAAGGTAGAGAAACGAGGCGTCGCTCTCGTCGGCTTCGGCCACTAGGTACTTGCTTCTCCCGAGCCGGGCATGGGTACCCGCGCTGTTGAGGAGACCACCGATGACGAAGGTCGGATCCAGCCCGCCTTCCCCCAGTAGGCTCGCGATCAGGCTGGTGGTGGTGGTCTTACCGTGGGTTCCCGCCACGGCGATTCCGTGGTGGAAGCGCATGAGCTCGGAGAGCATCTCGGCGCGGGGTACCAC
>JAEHCY010000159.1 GCA_016880695.1 Chromatiaceae bacterium
CAGGATCACCTTAGTCTCGACAAGACAGGCGCAAAACGTCTGGCGGAGGATCTCGACCGCTTAGGGACCTCGGTACCCGAGGGCGGACTGCTGCTCGGGTACGGCCGCTACGTTGCGATTCAGCTCCTGATCCACGCGATTCGCAGCCGGGCCATTCCCCGCCGCGCCCGTTTCCGCGCCCTGGTCCAGACCTGGGTTCGGGGACTCAGGGAGCTGTTCGAGATCGAATGGGGTAAGTCGGACGAGTCCATCGAGCCCCGCATGGCGAGGGATAGCGTCGGACCCGCGGGTATTCGATTCGATCCCCTGGCCCTCTCCACCGTCATGGATCACTCGCGGGGCACGCGCTCTATGTCCGCCGAGCGCCGCGAGCGCATCGAAAGGGCGATGGAGACCTTAACCCGTTGGCGGGAGGACCCGGTCCTGGTCCACTTCGTCCATGGGGGCGGCCTGATCTGCGAGTGGATGCGGGACGATCCGACCCTCACCGTGCAGACCGATGCGAACCCCTGCACCCGCGCCACCGAGGTCTTCGACCAACAGGCGGCGGAGCTGGCCCGTGTGTTTGCCGCAGCGCGCATCGCCCAGTTGGAGATCGAGCGCAAGTACGACCCGGTGATCCATGACCCCTGGTTCGCCAACTTCAGTTGGGAGGGGTTCTCCAAGGACGAGCTCTTACTGGTCCCGACCGTATTGGCCGTGGAATCCGCCGACCGGGTCGCGGGCGAGGGGATGCAGTCCTTCTCGCACCTGTTGAGCTCGGGACGCCCGGTACAGATCCTGCTTCGGGTCCAGGCCAGCAGGAACCCGGGCGCGCGTCCCGGGGAAGGTCCCTTCCAGAGCTACCGTTCCGAGCTGGGCTATTTCGGCATCAGCCACCGCCAGGCCGATGTCACCCAGTCCTCCGCTGCCCGCCATCAGCATCTGTTGGAATGCTTCCTGTCGGCGCTGGATGCCACGCGCACCAGTCTCCACCTGATCAACACCGGTCTGCGCACGCCGAGCAATCTGGTGCGGCTGAACGCCTGGCTGGTGGCAGGTGCCGCCATCGAGGGGCGCGCTCACCCCTTTTTCCGCATCAACCCCGAGGCCGGTGACGCGTTTGCGCTGCGCATGCGCTTCGACGGCAATCCGCAACCCGAGGCCGATTGGCCGATCCACCCCTTCCGCTACTGCGACGAGAACGGCACCCGGGTCAGCGCCGACCTGGCCTTCACCTTCGCCGATTACGCCCTGTTGATCGAAAGCCTGCGCGCGCATTTCCGCGTCATCCCCCCGGGCTGCGATTCCGAGTCCCTGGTGCCTATGCAGGAGTACCTGGCCTTGGACGAGGCGCAGGCGTGCCGCCTGGTGCCTTTCGTTTGGGGCGTTGACGAGAGCGCCACGCTGCATCGACTGGTGGTCTCCCGCGAGCTCGCAATGGCCTGTCTGGACCGACTCAATTACTGGCGAACACTCCAGGAGTTGGCCGGGATACGCAACCGTTACGTGGACCTGGCGGTAGAGAGGACCCGCAACGAGGAGCGCCGGCTCGCGGCGCAAGCGCGGGAGCGCCTGCTGGCCGAGCATGCCGAAGCGCTCGAAGCGGTGCGTAACAGCGCGGCCCGCGAGGCCATGCAGCGGCTTACCGACGTGCTCCTCGGCGTAGACCAGCCCGCGGCGATGCGGCTGGGCTCGGCGCCTGCGGGGACCCCGCTTGCCCCCGCAACAAAACAACCGCCGGGGGAACAGCCAGCGCAGGCGCCGGTGCAGTCCGCGGACGAAGCGCTCTCCTTCGACGAACCCTGGATCGACACCCCCCTGTGCACGAGCTGCAACGATTGCCTCAAGATCAATCCGCTGCTGTTCGTCTATACCGAGGAGAAACAGGCACTGCTCGGGGATCTCAGCTCAGCCACCTTCGCCCAACTGGTGCAGGCGGCAGAGCTGTGCCCTGCGAAGTGCATCCATCCGGGCAAGCCATTGAATCCGAACGAACCAGATCTGGACGAGCTGATCGAGCGCGCCGCGC